>NZ_JAUMYS010000090.1:0-5814 GCF_030528505.1 Tannerella sp. | reverse complement strand
TTCACTACCTTTGACTACCCTGACTACTTTGACTACTTAAAAACTATCTCCTACAGTCTTGTCGAATCAACGATCCGGCCGTCGAAGAGGTTGATGATCCGGTCGGCAAAGCCTGCGTCATGCTGCGAGTGAGTCACCATAACGATCGTCGTACCTTCATTGTGCAGCTCGGTCAGCAGTTGAATCACTTCGAGACCGTTCTTCGAGTCAAGGTTTCCCGTCGGCTCGTCGGCAAGAATCAGTTTCGGATTCGAAACGACCGCGCGGGCGATGGCCACACGTTGCTGCTGACCTCCCGAAAGCTGTTGCGGGAAATGCTTCGCCCGATGACCGATGCTCATACGCTTAAGGATGGCCGCCACCCGCTCCTTCCGCTCCGAGGCTTTGATGCCGAGATACGTCAACGGCAGTTCCACATTCTCGAATACATTCAGCTCGTCGATCAGGTTAAAGCTCTGGAACACGAACCCGATATTGCCTTTGCGCACCTGCGTACGTTCCTTCTCTTTCAGATGGCCGACTTCATGTTCGCCGAGATAATAATTTCCTTCAGTCGGATTGTCCAACAGTCCGAGGATATTCAGCAGCGTCGATTTGCCACAGCCCGAAGGGCCCATAATCGCGACAAACTCGCCATCCTTCACTTCCATCGATACCTTGTCCAGCGCGATCGTCTGCACTTCTTCCGTCTCAAAATACTTCGTCAAATTTTCTACTTTAATCATGATTGTTATTTTTTTATGTTTATATATTTATTATTAGTTTTCAGTTTTCAGCATTCAGATGAACCACAAGTTGCACAAGGCTTCGTTCAGCATTCAGTGTTCAACATTCAGCCAACAAACCAATCAACAACTAAACGCCCGCAGGGCCTCACTTTTCACTTTCACCTATTCACTCCTCAAACTTTTCACCGGGTTCGTACGTGCTGCACGCAACGCCTGCCAGAAGACCGTAAAAAACGATATGATCAGGCAAAATACAAAGGCCGTAAGATAAATCCACACCGAGAGCGATATGCGATACGCATAATCCGACAGCCATCCGCTCATAAAATACCAGATCAGCGGCACGGCAATCACGAATGCAATCCCCACATACGAGAGAAACGTTCGCACCAACCTGCTCATCACTTCATTCGTCGTCGAACCGAATACTTTGCGCACCGCCACTTCTTTCAGCCGCTGACGAATAAAATACGTCGACATGGCCAATAATCCGAGCAGCGAAATCAGCACGGCAATCCCCGCAAAAAGCGTAACGATCTTCGCCGTCCGTCGCTGAGAATCGAACGAATCCATCACCTGCTGATCGATATATTTTCCTTCGAACTCGCGGCCGGTAATACGTTGATAAACCGCCGCAATTTCACGATAAGCCTCATAAGGATCACCCTGTACCTCGATCAGGATATTCCACGCATCGATATCCCCTTCTTTTTTTACCATCATAAAAACAGGTTCTTTGATATGCGTGATGTTCGCCATCTGGAAATCCTTGATCACACCGGCAATTTTGATCTCGCGGTCATGATAATGGAAACACGGTGCCTCTTCCGAAAGACCGGTCTGGCGCAGAAATTCTTCGTTCACGAAAGCGCCTTCACCCGGTGCAAGGCGGTTGTTGCGGATGATTTCCAAACCAAGCATATTGAAAAATGTCGAATCGCCATTGATGTTTTGCGAACTGATATTGTTCCCTTCATAGTTGCCGCTGTAATTATTACCTCGGTTAAAAGGCGTACCCTGCGACACCGCCACACGACGCACGCATGCCAATTGCCGCACCTCGTTCCGAAACACGCTCGACTGCTCCGGATTGTCGAAATTATTCCACAAGTCAAGGATATTCTCCGTCCGGTATCCTAACGGCGCATCGATGAGATGGCGTATTTGCAGATACATCGTCAAGGCGCACGCAATCATCACGATCGTTACGACGTTTTGCAACGTGATAAATACCTTGCTGAAAGTCATTTTCGTACGGCGGCGGAAGGTGCCGCGCACCACTTCGATCGGTTTCGTATTCGATATCATGACGGCCGGAAGCAATCCCGACAAGACGCTCAGCACAACAATAACAGCTGCCATGGCTCCGATGCCCGCCGGCGTAAGCAAGATGCGCAAGGATATCTCGGTTTGCAGAAGGTCATTCACGAAAGGCACGAAGCAACCCGCAAGCAATATCCCCACACCAAACGACACTAGTACCATCACGAACGATTCGAACAACAACCGCATGAAAAGCATCGTACGTTCCGAACCGAGCAGCCGCCGTAGCGCCATCTCCTTGGCACGGAAACCCGATTGCGCCATTGTCAGGTTGATGTAATTGATGATGGAGAAAATAAGAATCACTAATCCGACCGATGTCAGAATCAGGACAAACCGTTTATCACCGCCTTTCAACGGCCAACCGGCCTGAGAGAAATACACATCGGGCAATTTCGTCAAAGTCGGTTGTTCGGAATATCCTTTCGCATACATCCAATAGAACGTTTTGAACCAGTCGCGCATATCGTCGAGCTTTACCGACAGATCAGCGCCGGCTTTCAATTTCAGAAAAGCCACCGTACTTCCTGCGTTGTTATAATTTGTCAAACCGACCGAGCTGTTGAATGTCGTGACATGCTCAACACGGATGACGATGTCGGACGAGGGGATGACGGATGGTTTCATCTCTTCCATCACACCGGTGACGATCACCGACAGCGTATCGTTCAACCAGATACTCCTGCCCATCGGGTTTTCACTGCCGAACGCACGCCGCGCAAACGATTCCGATACGACGGCCGACTGCATCGACTCCAGAACATTACGCTTCTGCCCTTCTTTCAAGCCGAACGAAAAGAAGGAGAAGAACGAAGAATCCGCCATGAGCAGAGTGGCTTTCAGGCTTTCGTCCGCTCCCTTCTGCAATTTAACATGTTTAGGCATGGTTTCTATCACCACAGGACAGACAGCCTCTACCTCCGGATAACGTTCCTGCACGCGCCATGCTACGGGCAAAGCATTCAGATAATCCCTGCTGCCATCTTTATTCATATCTCCCAAGATGTAGATGCGGTCACCATCCTGCTGAAACCGATCGACCGACAGTTCCTGCACGACATAAATACCGATCAGAATCACAAACATCAGCGATACGGAAAGACCGACGACATTAATCGCCGTATACAATTTGTTTCTAGAAAGAAACTTCAAAAAAGATTTCAAATTCATGTTTTTTATTTTTTAGCGGTCAGCCATCAGCCATTAGCTTTCGGCCAACCATTCAACAATCAAACAATTCAACAACTAAACTACTAAACAACTCAACACTTAAACGCCCGCAGGGCTTCACTTTCCACTTTTCATTTTTCACTTTTCGTTCTTCACTCTTCACCTATTCACTCCTCAAACTTTTCACCGGGTTATCGTTCGCCGCGCTCCGTACATGGAATGCCACCACGGTTATGATGACTCCCAACATCATCAAGCCGCACATCGCGAACAAGTACCATGCCAGCGAAACCTTTTCGGAGAAGCCCGAAATCCATCCGGCGGCCGAATACGCTGCCAAAGCACATCCGCCAATCAATGCGGGAACGGCTATACGAACGATGTCACGCTCGAAGAGCAACAAGACTTCTTTAAAAGTCGCCCCGTTGATTTTACGGATCGCTATTTCTTTCCGGCGACGGTTGATCTCGTCGCGCGTATATCCGATCAATCCCGTCAGCGCAATAATCAACGTAATGATACATCCGATCATCACCGAATCGCGAAACAGCCGCGAAGCACGGTATAAATTCGTCATGTCCGCGCGCCAGTCGTTGATCGCCACGTTCTGATCGGGCAGCAACGCCTGTATCGTTTCCTGCACATGCGTCATGCCTTCCGGCGTCAAAGTATGAAACTTAACCAGCAGCTTGCGCGTCCATTGCAGATTGGAAGCATAGAACATCACCGAAGGGCGCGTATCTTCGTTCTCGATGCTGTTGATGCGGATATCTTCGTATACGCCGCAAATGGTAAAAGGCTGTTTCATACCCTGACTGTGTTCCGTAATCAGAATTTCTTTGCCTATCGCGCCGTCGCTCCAGTCGACAAAGTTCTTCATTTTCTCCACAAACCGGCGGCTGACCATCACTTCGCGCGACGATGGCACGTTTTCCGTAAACGAACGCCCTTCCACTACCGGGATTTCCATCGTCTCCAGATAACGGTTACCCACCCAGTACAGGTCTGCAATATTAAATAGTTCACGATCATTGCCCGGAAGGTAGACGTTATTTCCGGACTGTTTTTCGAAAGGAAGCTCCGAGAACGTGGTAACCGCCGCCACTTCGGGAAGGCGTCCCACCTCGTCGACGATTTTGGAGCGCAGCGTAGAATCTGTGCCCCCCATATTGAAATAGGCGAGCTGCTCACAGTTATATCCGGGATTGTCGTTCGTCATGCGTCTATGCTGAAGAGTAATGATCACAAGGAAAGAGAACAGGAAGCCTACACCGACAAATTGTACGAACAGCAACGCAAGTTTCCAGTAACGGCGCGATTCGCGATAGTTCCGGAAAGCCGCCCCGACGGGGATACGCGCGAAAAGATGACCGGGGAGCAGCCCCGTCACGAGAAACACGACCATACACACAGCCACAAGGATTGTAATGCTCTGCGACGAGAAAAGCGCCTGAAGCGACGCAGCCAGCAACTCTTCTACCGTGCCGCGAAACGCAAAGATAAGCAACAGCGCCAGCGCAATCGAAATCAACAGATGAAGAAACGTTTCGGAAACGATCATCCCGCCGATGTTTCTGCCCGATGCCCCGTAACATTTATGTACAGCTACTTCTTTCGTACGGCTGACAAACGACGAAATGACGACTAACACATAATTCATCACCGCCGCGAAGATCAGGACGAAAGCGAGCATGATCAGCAGCGAGGTCATCGATTTTACTTCAGGCGTCTTTCGGTGCAGGTCGGTCAACCGGGTTAATGTATAACTCAGATCGACACCGGCCTTTTTCAAGGCCTCAAAATCCTGATATTTCTTCTGCATCGCCCGCATCGGTTCGGCCAGGCTATCGGGCTCGACACCGGGATACAGCTTCACATAGCCGCGATAACGGTCATTCCCTAACCAGTTCATGGTGCCGTCATAATCGGGTGCGACCATCACCTGAAGGGTTATGACTGCATCGTAACGCTGATGAGCATTCTCCGGTACGGTTTCGAAGACACCGCCGACAGGGATTTTATTCTTATTCTTGCTTCCGAGGCAAAGTGTTTTTCCCATGACGTCGCCCCCAATCTTCCGAGCCAGCTCTTCCGAAATCAAAACGGCGCCTTTCTTCGATAAGACGGCTTTCGCATCTCCCTGCAATATCTTGCGAGGAAACACATCGAAGAAGTATTCGTCGGCGGCAATCATGGAGACCGTATATGCTTTTCCATCGTCGGTATAGGCTTCACCGTCGTAAATTCCGGTGCATCGCGTAGCCATTTCCACACCCGGCACCTCTTCCCTCATCCCGACAGCCACGCCGCCGCTCACTTGGGGATATTCTTTCAGCTCATTATTCTGAATGACTTTTTGGTTCAGCCGGTAAATACGTTCCGAATCGGGATAGAACGCATCGTACGACTGCTCAAAGTAGACTTTGGCAATCAACACCAATCCCATGGCAAGCCCCGCGGCCAGCGAGATAATTTTAATTCCGTTGTTCCGTCCGCGTTTGGTCAACGAACGAAGCGCAATGATTATTCCCTGTTTCATTTTTTTATCAGTTTTCAGTCCTTCGGATGTTGAGTTGTTTAGATGTTTAGTTGT
>NZ_JAUMYS010000089.1 GCF_030528505.1 Tannerella sp. | reverse complement strand
TACCAAAAAGGTCACTCATGTCACCAAAAAGGGAAAGGAAATCGGGCGGGAAGTGAAGTGACCCCGGTGCGACTCAAACGCACGACCTTCAGAACCGGAATCTGACGCTCTATTCAACTAAGCTACGGGGCCAAAAACGCCGCAAAGATATAAAAATAATTGACAGATGGCAACCATCGGCCTACAATTTTTCGGATTATTCCATTACCTTTGTCTGCCATATGCAGGATGCGAATCACGAACTGTCGCGTCGTCAATGCCTAAGAAGTTATGGATGTAAAAATAGAACAGAGCTGGAAGGAACGGCTGTCCGGCGAATTTGAGAAGGAGTATTTCAAAACGCTGACGGATTTTGTGCGCGAAGAATATCAACGCACGAAGGTTTATCCCTCCGGAGCGCATATCTTCAACGCGTTTGCACATTGCCCGTTCGAGCAGGTGAAAGTCGTACTGATCGGGCAAGACCCGTATCATGAGCCGGGGCAGGCGCACGGACTGTGTTTCTCGGTGCAGGACGGGACGCCTTTCCCGCCGTCGCTCGTGAATATTTTCAAGGAGATCGCGAACGATCTCGGCAAACCGATGCCTCGAAGCGGCGACCTGACCCGCTGGGCCGATCAGGGGGTATTGCTGCTCAACGCCACGTTGACGGTGCGCGCGCATGCGGCCGGATCGCATCAGGGCAAGGGGTGGGAGACGTTTACTGATGCCGTCATCCGTCAGTTGAATGCCGAACGTAAGCACATCGTTTATATGCTGTGGGGATCGTACGCGCAGAAAAAAGGCGAACGGATCGATTCGTCAGCCAATTTAGTGTTGAAGTCGCCCCACCCGTCGCCCTTGTCGGCGCATCGCGGATTCTTCGGAAATAAACATTTCAGCCGCGCGAACGACTATCTGATCGCTTCGGGGCAGGCGCCTGTCGACTGGTAGATCAATACCAGGTTTGCCGGTCGCGGTTCGTATTGCTTTGATTATATTTCAGATCTTTGAGCAGCGACGAGTTGACGGCAATCGAAAACGAATACGATTTATAGGCCCCGATGGGTTTTATGTTGGCCGACATCTGGAAGCAATGCAGGTCGCGCGAAATACTGCAACTGATGTCGTCGAATCTCCGGTGTTCGACATCGAAAGAGCCGTGCATGCTGATACGCCAGTTCTTCGTCGGCTGAATGCTGCCGTTGAAACTCAGACTGTGAGTCAGCCGGTAGTTATATTCCATCTTCTTCGGATTAAAGTTGCCGTAGCCCAATCCCATATTATAACTGAACGAAAAATTCCACGGCACCGTTGCGTTGTAGTAGCCGTCTTCGTCGTATTCGCCTGCGTTTGTTTTTTTCGCTTTCCGCAGACGCCCGCCCTTGCTCTGGCCGGCTTCACCCTGTCTGCCGTCGGAAGTCTCGTTACCCGTTTCGTTTGTCGACGCATCTTTATCGCTCCGGTCTCCTTTGCCTCCGAACCATTTTTTGAACGTGTCGTTATTAAAGGTATAGGAGAAACTCGTGCTCGTCGCCCGCAGCCTCGGAAAACCTTTTCCGGCCTGCCAGCGTGTTTTGTTGAGGGGATAAGCCCGTTGGTTTTTCGCGTCGTAACCATACGTGTAGACGTCGAAAACGCCGCTTAGTATCAAGGAGTAACTTTTAGTCAGCCGCAGGTTCAGCCCCACATTCAGGTCGCTCCATTTAAACGAATCGGCTGCCAGATTGTAGCTGATGCGAAAGCCCAGCTTCTCGATCAGGCTGATTTTTCGCTCGCCTGTCGAGTCGGCGTCCGAGCGTATCTTCATCTCCACGTTGTTTTCTACCGCGAAATTGAGTGCGCCCTGCTTCCCTCTTCCCGGCGGGCCGAACATCGCGTCTTTGAACGGCGAATAGACGCCGGTCACGGTCTCTCCCTGACGGTTTACGTACGAATAGTCCTCGTAATACCCGTATTTGCGGCTGCCGAAGTCGGGCGACATGCTGAACGAAACGGATGGCTCCATGCGGTGACGGATCATCTTGATCTTGTCTCCGAAAATCGCCCATGGCTTGAAAAAACCGTACAGCGTCGTAGAAGCCGAGATGGCGGCATTGTAGTTATAGACGCGATAGAAGCCGTAGACCGTATCGACGGGCATGAGCGCGTTGCGTGCCGTATCGTACTTGTGGTAGACTTTGTCCGTCAGCCATCGTTCCGTATAATTGACGGAAGGCGATATGTTCAGGAATCCGAAGTTGTATGTCGCGCTGATCGGAATCGAATGCTGCATGCCGTGCTTCCAGTCTTTGATGAGGTTCTTTCTGAGAAACTCATTCTCTTTCGTATGAATCGTATTTCTGAAATAACCGGAGTAGGAGATGGAGATTTTTTCGTACCAGCGTTCCTTTCCTACGATATGTTTGCGTTTGAGCGGATAAATACTGCTCATCGAGATGCTCATGTCGGGCAGCGTCACGCTCAGCGACGAATCTTGCGAGCGCTGGTTGATGTTCATCGTGGCCGAAATATTGATCGGACTGTTGGGGAAACGTTGCGAGATACTGATACTCGAACCTTTGTTGTTGTTCGTCGCATCCGGCGTGTAGAGCATATTGAGCTGATTGCGGCTGTAGCTGCTCGTCGCGAAATTGACACTGGCCGAGAAGGTACGGTAAGGATTGGCCTTCGCATCTTGCGAATGCGTCCACGCGATTCTGAAATCTTTCGAGACGCTGTAATCCGGCAGCCCTTTGTCGCCCGTTTTCGTAACCAGATAAGACGCATCGAAGGCGCCCGAATATTTATATCGTTTCCGGTACGACGAGCGGGCGGCCAAGCCCCACGATCCTTTCGTGTAAATCTCGCCCGTAAGCGCCAAGTCGATGTAATCGCTGATGGCAAAATAATATCCGCCGTTACGGAGGTTAAAGCCGCGCGCCATCTCGTCACCGTACGTAGGCATGATGATCCCCGACGAGTACGTGCTCGAGAACGGGAAGAACGCGAACGGCAGCCCGATGGGGAAGAGCGGTACGTCCTCGATCACCAAATAAGCCGGGCCGGTGACGATATCTTTTCCGGGCCGGGCTTTGGCTTTCGTCATTTTGATGTAGAAATGCGGGTGGTCATGTTCGTCGCACGTCGTGTAGCGCCCGTTGATCATGTTCATCGCGTCGTCGGGCATCTTTTTCGTGACGCCGGCCGTCAGGAAGCCTTCGCCCTGTTGTGTCAGCACATCGTTGGCATACGCCTTGCGCGACTTGAAGTTGTAACGCATGCTCTTTGCCTCGATCTGCTGTTCGCCCTCGACGAAGAGCGGATAGCCGTATTCCGTCCCGACAGAGTCGAGCGCGAACGTGGCGTAGACGATGCTGCTGTCCAGGCTTATCTCGATCCGCTCGGCCTGCAATTCGATGTTCTGGTATTTTACGTTGCTCTCTCCGTAGAGGTAGGCCATGTTTGTGCCGGTCAGGACAATGGAGTCGCTCGCCTGATACGTGACGGGCGCTTCGAGCATGCTTTTTTTGCGGGCGGTGGTATCGACGGCGGCCGTGTCGATGCGTAACGTGGTATCGGCCGCGATTTGTAGCAAACTGTCCGGTTGCCGGACGGCTATCGAATCGTTCAACGATGCGACGGCTGTCACAGGTTCCTGCGCCTGCACCCGTCCATTTGTCCAAAGAGCGCATACGCAGGCGATCCATCCTATCATTTGCTTTAGAAACATGCTTCGTCCCGTATGTATTCGGGCGCAAAAATAGCACAATTTAACGAGGATGTGGCCCTTATTTTCCTAAAAAGAGTTTACACCAGCCGTCGAAACGTGCCACGTCGTCATCTCCGTATGCGGCCAGTCCTTTGCGGATTTTTTCGATCGGTTTCTCACGGTCGAGCTTCGTTTTACTGAAAAATTTATCGGCGAAACAGATCAGTTGCTCTTCGAGCGACTGGGGGCGCATCTCGCGGAGGGGAACCGGCAGGTTGCGTTGCCGGATCAGCTCGGGCGACAGCCCCGTACCCGTATGACGCTCGCAGACCAGCGCGTGGCGCGGATACCCTTCCTTACGCAGCAGGTCGGCACCCAGATACCCGTGGCAGATATAGGGGGCTTCGCCATGACAGTCGATTTCCGGCGCATGGCAGAGAAAGATGCCGATGTCGTGCAGCAGGGCGGCTTCGCGGATGAAAGGAATGTCCAGCTCCATTTCCGGATGCGCCTCAGCGATGGATACGGCCTTATCGGCCACGCTGCGGCTGTGCGTGATCAGAATCTCGTATGCCCGCGATTCCGGAAGGTAATAGGCCTGAATAATTTCCAATGGATTCATATGCTTCGTCAAAGAAAAATGCACGCAAAAATACGGATAAATTGTCGGATTTCTCCCCTTTTTCAACTACTTTTACGCCCCGAAAAAAGAAAAACATTACTTGCAATGAAACGAAACATAATCGCATTATTTCTACTCCTGACGCTCTGCGTCGTATCAACAGGAACGGCTTCGGCCGAACATCGGAACAAACGTGTCGTACTCGGAAACGAACGCATGGACAGCATCTGCACACGATTGAAAGGTAAACGGGTGGCGCTGGCCGTGAATCATACGTCGATCCTCGAAACCAGCCGTACGCATTTGTTGGATACGTTGCTCGCACGCCGGATCGATATCAGGAAAGTTTTTGCTCCCGAGCACGGCTTCCGCGGAACGGCCGATGCCGGTGCGACCGTTCACGACAGCCGCGATCCAAAAACGGGGGTACCCATCGTTTCGGTTTACGGAAAAAATAAAAAGCCGAGCGCCGAACAACTGGCCGACGTCGATGTCGTTGTCTTCGACATTCAGGACGTAGGCGCGCGTTTCTTTACGTACATCAGTACGATGCATTACCTGATGGAGGCTTGCGCGGAACATGGTAAGGAATTGATGGTGTTAGACCGCCCGAACCCGAACGACTATGTGGACGGCCCGATCCGTCAGCCGGGATTCGAGTCGTTTGTCGGCGTCCAACCGATCCCTGTTTTGCACGGACTGACCGTCGGCGAACTGGCGCAAATGATTAACGGCGAAGGGTGGCTGCCCGCGGCCGCAACGTGCAAACTGACTGTTATCAAGATGCTGAACTGGCAACATGGCGACGCCTACCAGCCGACCGTCAGACCTTCTCCGAATCTCCCGAACGATCAGGCTATTCGCCTCTATCCTTCGCTCTGTTTCTTCGAAGGGACGTGTATGAGTGTCGGACGGGGCACGCATTTCCCGTTCCAGATCGTCGGATATACCCTGCCGCAGACCGGCTCGTTCACTTTCGTCCCCACGGCTATTCCGGGCATGGATACGGCTCCGCTTTATAAAGACAAAACCTGCTACGGCGACGACCTGCGTTATTATCCGTTCGAAGGTGGGCTTTCGCTCCAGTTCGTGATCGACTTCTTTACGCGTACCGGCCGAAACGAAAAGGTGTTTTTCAACCGGCCGCGATGGTTCGACCTGCTGGCCGGAACGGATGCGCTGCGCAAACAAATCCTTGCCGGAGTACCCGAAGCCGAAATCCGCGCTACCTGGCAATCCGATCTCGACGAATACAAACAGATTCGCGCAAAATACCTCCTCTACCCGGACTATCCGAAAGGGGAGTGAAAGCTAAAACGAATATTTCAGACTGACGATACCCGAGGCCGGGCGCAGGCCGAAGGTGGTCACGAACATGTCCGTGTCGCGGTAATGGATATCGGTGTAGGTCTCGGTATCAGTCAGATTGTGTAGCTTCAGTTCCAGTTCAATCACAGGAGAAGGCTGGTAGCGTATGCCCGCGTCGATGAGCCAGCGTTGTGTGCGGCGATTGTCTTCCGACGGATGATTGCGGTAATTCGTTTGGCCGAACAGCTCGACATTGCGAAAGGGGAGGAGGGTCACATCCCCATCCACACCCCAGCTTTGTATTATCGACCGGGTATCGACCGTGCCGGCGCGTACCGTTTGCGTAAACCGATCGAACATGCCTCGGATTCTGATGACCATCCACTCGACAGCCCGCACGTTGACCGACGGGTTAAGCGACATGATCCGGTTCACATGCTGCACGCGCAGCCCTTGCCGCGACCGTTCGCCCGACGTTTGGGTATAGCTGCTTGTCAGTGCGATGGTGGTATTTTGGTCATGAAAGTTTTTGGCGATATAGAACGTGCCCGTTACCATGCCGGCATCGTTTGTCGTTCCGGCCGTGTGCGAAGTGATCGAGCCGTCGGGGGCGACGGTTTCCCCTTTCAACACATTGCGGTGGGTACGTCCGACGGCTACATTGAGCGTCGAAAAAAATCCTTCCATCGTGTTACGGAACAGGTATCCGATGGTCAGGCTGCTCATTCGCCGATAGGCCAGTCGCCCCGATTCACCGCCGAACAGTTTGTTATAGCTGTGCTGCACGGGATGGACGAGGAACGAGAGCATGTCGCCCGTTGCATGGGTGATACCGGCACTGGCCGTTACCGAGAAACCGGGGCTGACGGTGTAGCGGGTGTTTATGCGTGCGCCGACGTAGGGACGATCGTACCGGAACTTTTCGGCCGACTGCCGGTCGCGATAGCGGATGTGGACGTATCGAACCGGTATGTCGAGTTTGACGCGCACGCGATCGCGGTCGAAGACGTACGATGGCGTAACGACTGGCTGCAGCCGGTAGCCGCTGTTCAGGTTACGCGCCTGTAAAGGCGTTGTACGGTTGTCCAGATCGGTATCGATGCGGTCGTGCTCGGTCTCCATCGTCACGTCGAACCACAAGTTATGGTAGGTGTTCAGTCCTTTTACGAACGAGGTGCTGTGGTTCGTGTAGAGCGATTGTCCGAGTACGCGCTGTGTTACCAGTCGCGCACGGTCGCTGCCGTCTACCGTAAGTCGGTTGCCCGGCACGACGCTGCCGCGGATATGCGACTCTAATCGATACACATTCGTGCCCCGTCGCCACATCAGCGACAGCCGGTTGTCGAGCGCTGCCTGCCGTTGCGTAAAGCGTTGCCGGAGTTCGGCGGGAAGGTGCAGGCGAGTATCGGCCTCGCCGAAGCCAAACCGAAAGTCGGCGGTATTGGAGACAAATTCCTGTTCGGCATTTTTTTCATAGACGAGGCTTGCCGTCAGGTTATGGTCGGCGTCGTCGGTGCGCAGGGATTCGCGGGCGATGATGGCGCTGTCGGTAGCGGCGAAATACGTGCTGACCGATTCGCGTTCGTAACGGCGGCGAGCTTCGGCATAGCCGAGGTTGAATGTCAGCGTGGAGTACGAGCCGGTGCGACGGATTGCATTGAGCGAGGCGGACGCTCCGGACGAACGGCGTGTACGAGTCCCGACATCGCCGGGCACCGTGAAAGGCAGCGCGGGAATCAGTCCGTTGGCCTTGTTGTCGCCTCCTCTGCCGAAATGGTCAGTTAATTCATGACCGGCTTCGGCACTGCAATTATCGCCTTTCAGCGTACCCAGCATTTGCCCTTTCGTGTGGGCTATAAAACCGAACCATTCGGCACGATAAAGCATGCCCGGGCGATAACCGATACCGCCCAGCACGTTACCCGCGGGGCGTGTCATGCCCTTATTTTTCAGTTTGATATTTAATGCGGCATTTTCGCTGAAATCGATGTTTTTGAGCAGGCGAACGGGCTGATGATTTTCGTAAACCTGAACACTGGCAATCTGGTCGGCGCCGATATTTCGGGTCGCCAGCGTGTAGCGTCCGCCGAGCATGTCCAGCCCTTCGATGTAAAATTTGTTGATCGCCTTACCCTGATATTCGATTCCTCCGCCGGGCTTGACGGTGATGCCGGGCAGCTTGCGCAGAATATCTTCTACGGTGCGATCGGACGGTGCGATGAACGAAGCCACGTTGTAGGTGAGCGTATCGCCGTGCGAACGGATCGGTGGGGCTTTGACCGTTACTTCTTTCAGTTGGAAGGCAGACGGGGCAAGCGTCTGGTCGATCGTGGCCGACTGCGCCGCTACGCGCCGGCTGACGGTGCGATAGCCCAATATGGCGAACTCCAGCTCAATCGGCTGCTGCTGCTCTGCCAGCGACAACCGGTAACGCCCTTCCGTGTCAGTGATCGTATAGGCCAATACCGTCCGTGTCGTGTCGGTTTTTATAGCTTTCACGATGGCGTCGGGGATGGCATGGCCGGTCCCGGCATCGGTCAGCCGGCCGGTAATTACCGTTTGCGACAAGGCGGCTACCGCCGTAAGGAGGTTGGCCAACAGGATGTAAAACAGTTTCTGCCGGATCGTCATACGTGTTATTCCAGCTCGATCGGATTATGGAACAGTTGCCGTTTGGGAACGGGTATTTCTTTTCCGTCGACGGTTTTACCTGCAAACGGACTGCCAGACATGATTTTGCCGGGATCGGAACGATAGTCGTTCAACTGTTTGTTGAAACGTTTACGAGTGGTCTTGAAAGGAGAAGATCGTTTTTCCATCGAGATGTTTTCCGTCGGGGTGCGGAGGGAGATAGCCGTGAAATGCTGATCGCCCGTGGCATCTTCGATTTGCAGGATGAGCCCCGGCAGTCCTCCGAACTTCCAGGGGCCGTCGTTTACCGGAATGTCGGTTGCATACCAGGCTGTCCATGCACGTCCGCGGAAGGTGGCAGTGGCTTTGCGGCACGTATATCCGCAGACGGTTTTCGTTTCGTCGCTCAACTTCCAGTCGATGGCAATCGTATCGGGATAGACGTACCGGTCGGTAAACACGCGATCGTAATACGAAAGAGTTTTCGTACGATGGTCTTTGACGATGGTGTATTTGGATGCTTTCCAGCCTTCATATTGATTGGATATGGCCGTGAATTGTCCGAATGTGACTTTGGTGATATCCTCCATCCGGCACATGACGGAGTCGATGAGATAATCCGGATATGCGGCGTATTTGGAAACGCGCTTCCCGACTTGCAGAATATCGTAATAGATTTTGGTTTCTTGCAGGCGCGGATCTTTTACGGTGTATTCGTAAATACATTCCAGTGTCGCTTGGTCGAGATGTTCTAACGGAGCAAATTTGGCGTATCGGTTGACTGCCGCTCCCTTTATGGTGATTTGCCCGTAAGCGATGGAGCTTATCAGGCTTATCAACAGTAGAATAATTAATGTTTTCATCGAAAATCGGTATATGTAATAAAGAGTCTGATTTGATGGTATATTGTTATCAGATCAAGTATGTAAGTTTTAAAATTTTTATTTGCAAATCTCTATGGCTTTTTTTGTATAACCAAACAATGAGTGTTAAATATATGTAATTAAATCGTTCTCGTATTATTCCAGCTCGATTGGATTATGGAACAGTTGCCGTTTGGGAACGGGTATTTCTTTTCCGTCGACGGTTTTACCTGCAAACGGACTGCCAGACATGATTTTGCCGGGATCGGAACGATAGTCGTTCAGCTGTTTGTTGAAACGCTTACGGGTGGTTTTGAACGGTTCGGATCGTTTTCGTATCGAGATGTTTTCTGTCGGGGTTCGGATGGAGATGGCCGTGAAATGCTGATCGCCCGTGGCATCTTCGATTTGCAGGATGAGTCCCGGCAATCCTCCGAACTTCCAGGGGCCGTCGTTTACCGGAATATCGGTTGCATACCAGGCCGTCCATCCGCGTCCGCGGAAGGTGGCAGTGGCTTTCCGGCACGTATATCCGCAGACGGTTTTCGTTTCGTCGCTCAACTGCCAGCCGATAGCAATCGTATCGGGATAGACGTACCGGTCGGTAAACACGCGATCGTAATACGAAAGAGTTTTCGTACGATGGTCTTTGACGATGGTGTATTTGGATGCTTTCCAGCCTTCATATTGATTGGATATGGCCGTGAATTGTCCGAATGTGACTTTGGTGATATCCTCCATCCGGCACATGACGGAGTCGATGAGATAATCCGGATATGCGGCGTATTTGGAAACGCGCTTCCCGACTTGCAGAATATCGTAATAGATTTCGGTTTCTTGCAGGCGCGGGTCTTTTACGGTATATTCGTAAATACATTCCAGCGTCGCTTGGTCGAGATGTGTTAACGGCTCAAATTTGGCATATTGGTTAGCTGCTGCTCCTTTTACGGTTATTTGCCCGTAAGCGATGGAGCTTATCAGGCTTATCAACAGTAGAGTAATTAATGTTTTCATCGAAAATCGGTATATGTAAATATGACAAAATCGTCAGATGCAAATATATAGATTTTTTTTGCTTGGGGCGATACGAAAGCATGGGCAAATAAGCCGGAGCGAGGAACTATCTGCCCGAACGTCGTGCAATGACGTCGTTCATCTCTTCGATGATCTGTTCGACGGTAGCCGCGAAAGCCGTGTAGTTGTCGGGATCGACCATCCGCATCGTTTCGACGTAGAGCAGCAGTTTATCGTTAATCAGCTCGAGTAATGTTTTTTTCAGTTCGCTGGCCGTTTTTTCTTTGGCCGCGTGTGCCCAATACGTTTCGTAGGCAATGCGTTCCACGGTGAAGTCGGATTGTGCGTGGCGAAGTTCGGACAGCGCTTCGGCCATTCCCGGCAGCGTGTCGACATGCGCTTGGGCGCCCGGTTCGGCAAAATCGAGCAGAAGCGATTCGAGCAAAGACGATTTGGAAGCATAATTTTGGTAGACGATCTTTATTCCGTACTTGGAGAAGATAGTCCAAAGCGCGTCGGCAGCCATGCTCTGAGCGGGTATCGGCATCGCCCGGTATCCTTTGAGGATATCGCGCAGTTTACGCAGTTTTTGATTGCGCAGCGCATCGGCCGTACCGAGCTTGGATTGCATACGGTTATGTTTGATCGCCTCCGTAATGTGGAGTGATTGCGTACGCATTTGGTTAAAGAGCCGGTTCAGAAAAGGATTGGTCGCAAGATGAGGATGTTTGTCATAAAGAAGAATCAGACGGTCGGATATATCGTCTGTTTCCGTAATACGAACGCGAGAATCTAATTTCTTCATAACCTTGATTTTTTTAATGAATATATTCTATGTTTCTTTCGGGGTTTTCCCGATGGTCAAATCCGTTTGATTT
>NZ_JAUMYS010000088.1 GCF_030528505.1 Tannerella sp. | reverse complement strand
ATCAATTTGTGGCAAACAAATCACAAAACCATTTTTAACCAAACAATTTACGGCGAATCAATCTCTATGCAGATTGATCGGAATCATCGATGCGGTTTCCGGCTTATATCAGCAAACTTAGCCCGACTCGCTTGCGTGCTTCGTCAACTTCGATTACTTTGACGGATACATGCTGATGGAGTGAGACGACTTCCGTCGGGTCGCTGACGAAACGATCGGCCATTTGCGAAACATGTACAAGGCCGTTTTCCTTGATGCCGACATCGACAAAAGCGCCGAATTTCGTCATATTCGTCACAATGCCGGGCAGCACCATCCCCGGCCGCAGATCGTGGATGGTTTTTACGTTCGGGTCGAACTCAAAGACGCGGATCGTTTCGCGGGGATCGCGTCCGGGTTTGCCAAGCTCGGTCATGATGTCGAGGAGCGTCGGCAGGCCGACCGTGTCCGTAACATAATGATCGAGTTCGATTTTCTTACGTAATGACTCGTCGGCCAGCAGATCGTCGACACGGCAATGCAAGTCGGCAGCCATCTGCTCGACTACGCCATAACTTTCGGGATGTACGGCCGAGTTGTCCAACGGATTCTCCGCCCCGTCGATCCGCAGAAACCCTGCACTCTGTTCGAACGATTTGGTACCCATTTTAGGTACTTTCATCAACGCTTTGCGCGAACGAAACGCTCCGTGCTCGGCACGGTAATCCACGATGTTTTGTGCAAGCGTTGCACCGATACCCGACACATACGTCAGCAGATGACGGCTTGCCGTATTCACGTTCACTCCGACCTTGTTCACACACATCTCGACGGTCTGATCGAGCGACAGTTTCAAGGCCTTCTGGTTCACATCGTGCTGGTACTGCCCTACCCCGATCGATTTCGGATCGATCTTCACCAACTCCGCGAGCGGATCCATCAGCCGGCGCGCCAATGACACGGCCCCGCGCACCGTCACGTCGTAGTCGGGAAATTCCTCGCGTGCGATTTTCGAAGCCGAATAAATACTTGCCCCGTTTTCGCTGACGCTGAACACCTGCACCTTCCGGTCGTACCGTATAGTTTGCACCAATTGTTCCGTCTCCCGTCCGGCAGTTCCGTTACCGACCGCGATCGCTTGAATATCGAATTGCTCGACCAAATGAGCGATTTTCTTCATCGCACCCGTCCGGTCATTCTTCGGCGGATGCGGGTAAATCGTTTCGTTATGCAACAAATTGCCTTGCCGGTCGAGACAGACGACTTTACATCCGGTACGAAAGCCCGGGTCGATTCCCATGACACGCTTCTGTCCGAGCGGAGGCGACAGCAGAAGCTGGCGCAAGTTCTCCTCGAAGATGCGAATCGCTTCCAGATCAGCTTTTTCTTTGCTCGATGCCGCAAACTCTGTTTCGATCGAAGGTTTTAACAGGCGTTTATAACTGTCGTCGGCAGCCATGCGCACCTGTTCGCTGCCGGAACCGGCAGCACATCCGTACATCCTGTGCAACCGTTCGAGTGCATGCGCTTCGTCGGGCGAGATATCGACACGCAGGATGCCTTCGGCCTCGCCGCGACGGATGGCCAGCAGTCGGTGCGACGAGATACGTCGCAACGGTTCGCTCCATTCGAAATAGTCACGATATTTATCGCCTTCCGCTTCTTTCCCTTTGACGACACGACTCGATATCACGGCTTCGCGTGCGAAAACAGAACGCACCGCGTTCCGCGCGGCAGGATATTCGTTTATCCACTCCGCGATAATATCACGCGCGCCGGCCAGCGCGTCATCAACCGTCGGCACTTCATCCGTCACGAAGCGCAGAGCGGCAGTTTCCACATTGTTTCGACGGCTCATCACCATTTTAGCCAGCGGTTCAAGCCCTTTTTCGCGAGCCATCTGTGCACGCGTACGACGCTTCGGCTTAAACGGCAGATAAATGTCTTCAAGCTCTGTTGCCGACCACGTTGTTTCGATCTTTTGCCGCAGCTCGTCCGTCATTTCGTCCTGCTCTTCGATACTGGCCACGATCGTTTCCTTGCGTTTCTGGAGATCGAGCAGGCGTTTGTATTCAGCGGAAATACCGGCGATCTGCATCTCGTCCAGTCCGCCGGTTCGCTCCTTTCGATAACGACTGATAAAAGGAATCGTTGCGCCGTCGTCGAGCAGCTGCAAGGTGTTTTCTACCTGCCGCTCGCCGATCTGTAGTTTCTCGGCAATCCGTGCCGAAATAATCGTATGCATACGTACGTCACAAGGGCCTTACCAACCGAAAGAAAGGGCGTAAACATCGTCCATACGACCTTCTTTGCGAGCCTTACCGAGCGCATTGTCGCGCACCTGCGCTCCGGGATGTCCCTTGGCCAGATCGGCGGCATGTGCGGCAATCTTATGAGCGATAATGCTGGCTTGTACCTCTTCACCCGTCGGCCGCTCCCGGTATTCCTGCCGCATGCTTCCGCCGATAAGCGACGCTCCGTACCAAGCTACCTGCGCGCTACCGATAGCCGAGGCGATGTAATCGTACTTACCGGCGATATCGGTTGTCTTCATGCCCGGTGTGAAGAATGGAGCGCCTTTGCAGATATACAACTGCTCCTTTACATTCGCTTCGATTTTGTTCATCGGCACGTGTCCCGGCCCCTCGGTCATGGTTTGCACATATTGCTTCCAGGCTCTTTCGGTCAGGTCACGCATTTCGGACAGTTCGGCAAACTGTGCCCGATCATTGGCGTCATAGATAGAGCCCGGACGCAGTCCGCTACCGATAGACAGCACGGCGTCGTAGGTCCGGAGGATTTCGCAAATCTCATCGAAATACGTATAAAGGAAATTTTCCTGTTTGTGCGCTTTCATCCAGCAATGCAGAATCGATCCGCTTCGCGAAGCGAGATGTGTCAAACGATTCTCGGCCAGATCCAGGTGCTTACGGTGCATGGCCGCATGGATTGCGACAATATCGACTCCCTGTTCCATCTGTTTGATCAATGTATCGCGGAAAAGCGGCCACGTAATGTCGGCCGGTTCTCCTCCGGCATGTGCCAACGCCTCATGCAGCGGGCTGGTGCAGATCGGTACGGGGCAGTTGCGCAACAACCAGTCGCGGTTTTGCTTGCTGTCGGCCGTATCGGACAAATCCGTCAGAATATCGGCACCCAAACGACAACATTCGATCATCCGCATCGTGTCCCCTTCATAACCTTCGCCCGAAGAGATGAAGTTCATATTGATTTTTACGAGGAAACGTTGTCCGATAATCATCGGTTCGGCCTCCGGATGATTGATATTTGCCGGGATAATGGCACGTCCCGAAGCCACTTCCCTGCGCACAAAATCGGGCGTGATGTATGACTTCAAACCTAACGCTTCGACCTGCTGATTTTCGCGGATCGCCACATATTCCATCTCCGGGGTGATGACACGCTTCTTAGCGTAGCTCATCTGTGTGATCTGTCTCTCGTTCCGGGCACGAAAAACAGGCCTTGTCGTCGGAAATGCACCTTTCTTCTTCGGGCCCGGAGACACCTTTCCTTCCCGAATCACAATATCTTTCCGGCGTCCGTACCATTCTTCCCGTATGCGCGGTATCCCTTTAGCCATATACGGAATATACCGCGGATCGGAATACGGACCGGACGTATCGTAAAGCGTGACCGGATTATTCGGTTTGACCGTCTGCGCACCCTCTGCATCGACCACAATCGTGTCGGACAGCTGGACTTGCTTCATCCCGACATGAACTTTGTCGATCTTGCCGGAAATATAAACTTTGCCCGCAAAAGGGGCTGTATGCTTTGTGCTCATCGCCATATTTGCTTTTGTTTTATGTTATGTATGGATGATTATTTTTTTGACGAGACAAAAATAAGCAGAAAATATAAAAGTTCCGATAGAAACAGGCGTTATCCAAGAAAAATATTTACTTTTATACAAATATTTGCACGAATATTAAACGACTTACATGCTTTTTATCCGCGAAAAATAGCTACTTTTGCCGCCACATTATCATATTCAATATTAAAATGAAATATAACACGACAGAGAAACGACTGGCGTTGCCTGAATACGGACGTCATATTCAAAACATGGTCGATCATTGCGTAACGATTGAAGATCGGGAAGAACGTAACCGATGCGCCAATGCGATCATCAGCATCATGGGCAATCTGTTTCCGCATCTGAGAGATGTCAACGATTTCAAACATATTCTGTGGGATCATTTAGCCATTATGTCCGATTTTAAACTCGACGTGGACTATCCGTACGAAATAATCAAAAAAGAAAATCTGTATAGCCGTCCTCCCCGCTTGCCGTACGGCGATTCTCGCATCCGCTACCGTCATTACGGGAAGATATTGGAACAGATGATCCGGAAAACGACGGAGAAAGAAAACAGTCCGGAAAAAGACGTCCTGGTCAGAATGCTGGCCAATCACATGAAAAAGACGTTTATCATCTGGAACAAAGACACGGTAACGGATCGGAAAATCCTCAGCGACTTGGCCGAATTATCGGACGATTTAATCGTTCTGAACGAAGAAAACTACAAACTGATTGACAACCGCGAGGTCGTACAAGCCCAGAGTCGTCCGCAGAATCAGAGCAAAAAGCAGTTTCGAAAAAACCGATGAGTTCGTTTGTCATAGAGGGAGGACACAAATTACAAGGCGAAATAACGCCTCAAGGTGCGAAAAACGAAGCCTTGCAAGTGATTTGTGCCGTACTGATGACATCCGAGAAAGTAGAAATACGTAACGTTCCCGATATTCTTGATATCCGCAACCTGATACGGTTGTTGCGCGATATGGGAGTAAAGGTAGAACAACCTGCTACGCACACCTATATATTTCAAGCAGATACAATTGATTTAACTTATATCGAAACGGACGAATTCATGCAGCGTGCAGCATCGTTGCGGGGGTCTGTAATGATGACCGGGCCATTGCTGGCACGTTTCGGACGCGCGCTCCTACCTCATGTCGGCGGCGACAAGATCGGGCGACGACGACTCGATACGCACCTGCTCGGTTTTCGCAAGTTAGGTGCGAACATCTGTTACGACAGAACCGGACAACTGACCGATATTCGTGCCGAAAAGCTACGTGGCGCCTATATGCTGCTCGACGAAGCCTCTCTGACCGGTACGGCCAATATTTTGATGGCGTCCGTTCTGGCTGAAGGAGTCACAACCATTTATAATGCGGCTTGTGAACCGTATATTCAACAACTCTCGGCGATGCTGAATCGCATGGGCGCGCGAATTTCAGGAATCGGTTCCAACCTGCTGACAATCGAAGGGGTCTCTTCACTGAAAGGAACCACGCATACGATCTTGCCGGATATGATCGAGGTTGGCAGTTTCATCGGCATGGCCGCGATGACCGGTTCCGGTTTGTTGATCCGAAACACCGGCTTTGACCATTTGGGTATTATTCCCGCCTCTTTTCGTCGGTTAGGCATCCGAATAGAACAGGAAGGAGACGATATACGCGTACCCGCGCACGGTCGTTATGAAATAGATACGTTTATCGACGGATCGATTATGACGATCGCCGACGCCCCGTGGCCGGGATTGACACCCGACTTGCTGAGTGTCTTGCTCGTCGTAGCCACACAAGCTACTGGCAGCGTGCTGATCCATCAGAAGATGTTTGAAAGCCGCCTGTTCTTTGTCGATAAACTGATCGATATGGGCGCGCAAATCATTTTGTGCGATCCTCATCGGGCAACCGTCATCGGACTGGGGAACCGGTTCAAACTGCGCGGTGCGAGAATGGCTTCGCCCGACATTCGCGCCGGTATCGCACTGCTGATTGCCGCCATGAGCGCCGAAGGGACGAGCCGTATCGACAACATCGAACAGATCGACCGGGGGTATGAGCAAATCGACAAACGGCTGAACAAGCTTGGTGCTTGCATTACGAGAATTTAAGGGACGAAAGTGGACGCATGATACGAAAAGAAGATATCGCAACAATCGGACAGTTTGCCAAACCGCACGGTATTAAAGGCGAACTGACATTCGTTACAAATTACAACGGGCTATTTGAAGACGCAGACGACCCGTATGTGGTCTGTGAGATGGACGGTATTTGGGTGCCGTTTTTTGTCGAATCGTTCCGATCAAAAAGTACATCGTCTCTGTTGGTGAAGCTGGAGGGAGTAAACGATGAAACCACAGCGAAGAAATTTACCAACCGAATGGTTTATTATCCTGCCGATTTATTGCCGGAAGATGATGGTAACGAATCATGGACGCGTTTTATCGGTTATATGTTAACCGACAAAGTATTGGGCGAAATCGGGACGGTAGCCGATGTAGACGAATCCACAGCCAATATTGTGTTCCGTGTCGATGATCAGGGCAAAGAACGATTGATTCCGATGGCCGAAGAGATGATTTGTTCCATCGATGAGCAAGGCAAACGCATGATCGTATCGCTGCCGGAAGGGATTTTAGATTTGAATTAACGTTATGAGCAAAAAGAAAAAAGAACTAAAGAACAAAAAGAAGTCGTTCTGGAAAAAGGTTCGTTTTAAATATAAGCTGTCTTTCATTAATGAATCGACGCTGGAAGAAGTATGGAACTGCCGCGTATCGCAATTGTGGTTTTTCTCGGCCGTCTGCCTTTTCGCGCTTTTCATGATTACGATCACGTCGTTAATCATCATCACGACTCCCATACGGAACTATTTGCCCGGCTATCTGGATGCCGAGGTGCGTCAAGCGATTGTGCAGAGCGCGATTCGCGCCGACTCGTTAGATGCCGCGTTAAGAAAACAGTCGCTCTACCTGAGAAATGTCACGGCCATTATGAGCGGAACGATGACCATTGACTCGGTGCACGCCACAGATTCGGCCGCGTTTATCAAGGCCGATTACAATATACCCCGTTCGAAGACGGAAGAAGAATTCATCAAACACTACGAGCAGGAAGAGAAATACAACCTCACGGCTTTCAGCAATACGCCTCGTCTGACCGACAACGTATTTTTCTATAAGCCGGTGAACGGGACCATCTCGGCACATTACGATCTGGAGAATCGTCATTATGGGGTAGATCTCGTAGCCGGACCAAAGGAAAGCGTCCTGGCCACACTCGACGGCACAGTGATTTACACAGGCTACGATACGGAATTCGGCAATGTGATCACGTTGCAGCACCGGAACGGATTCATCTCGGTCTATAAACATAATCACTCCCTGCTGAAGGAGATCGGACAATATGTCGTGGCCGGCGAAGCCATTGCGCTGGTAGGCAATACAGGCGAACTGTCTACCGGCCCTCACCTGCATTTCGAGTTGTGGTACAAAGGCGCTTCCGTCAATCCCGAAGAATATATCGCATTTTGAAAATGAAAAGAAGACTCGCTATATTAGGATCGACCGGCTCGATCGGAACGCAGGCGCTTGAAGTCGTCAGCGAACATCCCGACGAGTTTGAGGTGTATGCGCTCACCGCTCATCAGCAGGTCGATTTGCTGATCCGTCAGGCACGGCGTTTCATGCCCGAAGTCGTCGTGATTGCCGACGAACAGTATTACCCGCAATTAAAAGAGGCGCTTGCCGACCTGCCCGTGAAGGTGTGGGGAGGTGCCGACGCCATTGCGCAAGTCGTACAGATGGAACCAATCGATATGGTGCTTACGGCCATGGTTGGTTACGCGGGCTTGCGTCCGACGATCGCCGCGCTCGAAGCAGGGAAAGCCATCGCACTGGCCAATAAGGAAACCCTCGTCGTTGCAGGCGAACTGATTATGACACTTGCCAAGGAGAAGAACGTACCGATATTGCCGGTCGACTCGGAGCACTCGGCCATCTTCCAGTGTCTCTCCGGAACGTGGGACAATTCGCTGGAAAAAATATGGCTGACGGCTTCGGGAGGACCGTTCCGCACAAAAACGCTCGACGAACTGACGACTGTCACAAAGGCACAAGCTCTCCGTCATCCCAATTGGGACATGGGGGCCAAGGTAACGATCGACTCGGCCTCAATGATGAACAAAGGCTTTGAGATGATCGAGGCGCGATGGCTGTTTGGGCTTCAACCCGAGCAGATCGAAGTCGTGGTGCATCCGCAGTCGATCATTCATTCGATGGTACAGTTCGAAGACGGTGCGGTATTGGCACAATTAGGATTGCCTGATATGAAGTTGCCCATCGCGTACGCACTGTCGTATCCGAAGCGACTGAAAAGCCCGGCACCGCGACTGGACTTCCGGCAGTACGCCTCGCTCACATTCGAAGAGCCCGATATGAAGCGTTTCCGTAATCTGGCGTATGCCTTCGAGGCCATCCGTAAAGGCGGGAATATGCCATGTATTCTCAACGCGGCCAACGAAGTGGCCGTAGCCGCTTTTCTCGAAGAACGGACAGGGTTTCTGCAAATGAGCGACGTAATCGCCCGAACGATGGAGCAAGCGACATTCGTTGCCCGACCGACGTATGAGGATTATGTACAAACCGATGCCGAAGCGCGACGGATTGCAGCGGAGTTTTTAAACAGGTGAAAATGTCAGGTAGTCAAAAAAGCTCGGGTAGAAACCTCTGGTATCTGCCTGCTGACATCGATTGGACAAACAAAAAAACAAATAAATTAAGGAATAGACTTTATGGAAATATTTTTGATTAAAGCCTTACAGCTGATTTTAAGTTTATCGATTCTCGTATTAGTACATGAGTTCGGGCATTTTCTCTTTGCACGGCTCTTTAAAGTACGTGTCGACAAATTTTACCTCTTTTTCGACCCGTGGTTTTCGATCTTCAAATTCAAACCTAAAAACAGCGATACGGAATATGGTCTCGGGTGGTTACCGCTCGGCGGATACTGCAAGATTGCCGGAATGATTGACGAGTCGATGGACAAAGAGCAGATGGCGCAGCCGCCGCAACCGTGGGAATTCCGTTCCAAATCGTCGGCACAGCGCCTGCTGATCATGATCGGCGGCGTACTATTTAATTTCCTGCTGGCGCTCTTCATCTATTCGATGGTGCTTTTTGCGTGGGGAGATACGTACCTGCCGCTCAAAAATGCGACGGACGGCATGTATTACAGCGCAACGTTCAAGGAAGTCGGTTTCAAAGACGGCGACATTCTTCTCCGTGCCGACGGCGAAGAGCTGCTACGCCTCGACGAGCATAGCTTCCGTCAGGTGATCAATGCCCGGTCGGTAACCGTACTCCGCGACGGACAGGAAGTGACGATCACGCTCCCGACCGATATGATGCAACGGATGCTTCGGAATAAAGACGGATTTGCGAACTATCGCTTCCCGATGGTCATTGATGAAGTGGTGGCTTCGTCGGCGAAGGAGGCCGGAGTATGGGCGGGCGACCGTGTCGTGTCGGTCGGTGATTCTCTGACGGTCATGTCGCTCGAAGCAAGAGAAGCGCTGTATGCGTATCGCGGACAGACAGTGCGTATCGGCGTCGTGCGTGACGGCGCGGAGATGATGCTAACCATACCGGTCGATTCGCTCGGTCGCATCGGCGTTCATCTGAAAATGCCGGCTTCGCTTTATGAGATGACCACGGTGCGGTACAGCTTCTTTTCGTCGTTCCCGGCCGGGGTGAATCTCGGTATCACGACATTGAAAGGCTACGTAAGCGATATGAAATATGTCTTTACGAAAGAGGGCGCTTCTTCGCTTGGCGGCTTCGGGACGCTCGGCAGTCTTTTCCCGGCCGAATGGAACTGGCAGGTGTTCTGGATGCGAACGGCTTTCCTGAGTATCATTCTGGCGTTTATGAATATTCTTCCCATCCCCGCGCTCGACGGCGGACATATCATGTTCCTGATCTACGAGGTGGTGACGCGACGCAAACCGAGCGAAAAGTTCCTCGAATACGCGCAGATTGCCGGAATGATCCTTCTCTTCGGACTGCTTATTTACGCCAACGGCAACGATATCTTCCGTTATTTCTCCCGTTAACACGGAAAGAGGTAAGGGAAACGATGCTTTTCATGCTTTCAGGCGCACCACGAATAACACCGGATTATCTGTTGCCGCGCGTTCGGGGCATAAGCGAGAGACGGCTTGCCCCGAACGACAATAGCAAAACTCGTTGCAGTACACATCGATCGCCTGCAAATCGGGTACTTGGCCTGTCTGAAAAAAGTCGTCCGTAAAACCGTTTTTGAGACGAAATGCACGTTGTTCGAATCGATCGTAGCAAAAGATGTAACGGCTTTCGTCTCCGTTTTCTCCGTTAGCTGCCACCAGAAAACGTTGTCCGAGGCGAAACGGAAGCATGGGGACAGGATGGTCGGTCGAGGCATGCAATATCTTTTTCAGTCCATTGCCCTCGATCAGGGCGAGCGTGTCGGCCAACAACTTCTCCGGCTCATACGAAGCCGTATAGGCATACAGTCCGTCTGGGGATACGCACAACTCAGGCTCAAAATGACTGCTCAGGTGAAAACGTTTTAAATCGACGTCGCACAGCCGTGTGCCCTGCATCACCTCAAACGACGCATCGAGCCGGTAGAGCCATTTCTCAATTTTCGTCTCCTCGCCCGAAGCCGAGGTAGCGCATTGCTCGGTCGTTGCCCAAAAGTGTCCGTCGTGATACGCGATCTTCAGCAGGCTCTGCCACGGCTTGTCGGCAAGAGCTTTGCGACGAATCAGAGCCCCGTCGTATGTAAAAAACAGCGCATTCCCACACGTGTCGATGGCCACGACCTGTCTGCGCTGCGGATCTACCGCAAAATCGCGGATGGCTGAATCGCGTCCGTCCTCGTCCGAAGCGATGCGGCTGAGAAACCGCCCTTCACGATCGAAACGATAAAGCTTCCGGTTGCTGAGCATAAAGAATTCGTTCCCGGCACGTTTCACCGCATCTACGTGCCCCATCCGGCACCGTTCATTCGTCTCCAGCGGAATAGCTACCACATGTTCCGCAATCTCCGAAAGAGAGGCTTCGCCCGTTTCCTCTACCGATACCACGCTCCGGTTCACACACGAAGCAATCCCCAAAAACACCACCCAATATGCGATCTTCATCGTACGATTTATTTAAAAACTTCTTTTATTCTCTATCATAAGGAGACAATCCTTGACCTTAAGGAAGTGTTCCTTCATCTTAAGGAAT
>NZ_JAUMYS010000007.1 GCF_030528505.1 Tannerella sp. | reverse complement strand
GAGGGCTGAAAGCCTGAATGAAATTCATTCTTATACTTTCTATTGCGGAATCCGGTTTGAAGATACATGGCATGCCCGGTCGATTGAATTTCTGTAGGCAGAGATTTTAAATCCGATGCTTATCGGATTTTTTTCTATGCTTATCGGATTTTAAGCCCTGCGCGTAAAAAAATCATTCTTTTACAATAGCCCCGAGTTTCGATTAAAACAAAACATATGCTGCATAGGGTTTTATTGATTTCCCGAGATGCAAACCGATATACAACTACCGGTTGATAATGATCTTTTCGCTGTAGACTTTGCCGCTTGCCGTACGTACCGTGACCAGATAAATACCCGACGGAATAGCTGTGACGGCCAGTCTGTCGGCATAATCGACGGCGCGAAGCAGATAGCCTCCGAACGAGTACAGGCTTATCCGGCTGATCTTTTCTGCAGATCGGACGACGATCGTTCCGTCATGCAAACGAATTTCACATGGTTCAACGGCCTCGACTTTCTCGTTGGCCGACAATCCCGGCTCCCGCAAATAGAGATGAAAGCCGTGAGGTTGTAGCAGTACCTCCCGGTTCTTATCGTTCGCTCCGATCTCCAGAAAAGTTTCGGTATCACTGAAAATGTTTTTCCATCTTCCGGTCGTCGGGAACTGTGCCGGGACGGATAAGGGCTTATCGGTGAAATTACCTAACAACAGCAAGTCGGCCACCGTATGTTGCAGTGCGATGCGCCGGCCGTTCTCCCAATCCGACGCCTCGGTATGCATCATCTCCGAGGTGGGTGAAGCAAATAGCCCGGGATGCTTCTTGCGCAAAGCGAGCAGCTTGGCGTGCGTGTCGAACAGATGATGACGGTGCGAATCTTCATAATAGTCCCACCGTACCGGCTTGCGTCCCGTACGACCATTCTCCTCGATCGAATAATCGTAGCCCAGCTCACCGAATTGCCAGATCATTTTCGGCCCCGGCGTGCACAGCAGAAAGGCGGCATTAAGCGCCGCCCGACGAAGACGTGTCGCCTCGTCGCTCTTAACCGGCGGGATGCCCCACGTTTTCGCTTTGTACATTGTGCGTTCTTCGTCGTGGCTTTCCTGATACGTCATCAGGCGATGCTCTTTCCAGCCCCGCGAGGTCGCGCTGCCATCCTTCAGGCCGCTGCCGTCTTTGTATCCCATGGCCGACTGGCAATAGGCGTGATTCATATTGTTCCAGAGCATCATCCCCTCATCGGCCAGTTCTTTTTCCTCTTTGTTTTCGCAGAAATGTTCGAGAATCGTATACGCTTTCGGATTGATTTTCCGGACATGCGCATGGTAATCTTTCAGAATCGCGATACGCGACGCGTCATAACGAGAAGCCGTCGACTCGGTCGATTTTGTTTGCGTAAATCCTTTCGTCAGGTCGAACCGGAAGCCGTCAATTCGATAAACTGTCAGCCAGTGACTCAATACCCGTTTGAAGAAATCACGGGTGCCGGAATATTCATGATTGAAGTCGGAGAATACGTTGTAAGGGTGCGGAGCATCGACGTTGAACCACGGATTGTCGGCCGCCGGCTTCCCGGTCGTACCATCCCAGTAGAGACGTGCGAAAGGATGCGAGAGCGTCGCATGATTGAAGACAACGTCGAGGATGACCGACATGCCCCGTGCGTGAGCCTCGTCGATGAAGCGTTTATAGTCGTCGGGGGTACCGTAAGCCTTGTCGGGCGCAAAATAGAACGAGGGATTATACCCCCAACTGTCGTTTCCTTCGAACTCCTGCACGGGCATCAGTTCGATGGCATTCACGCCCATGGCTTTCAGATAATCCAGTTTGTCGATGGCCGCTGTGATCGTACCTTCTTTCGTGAAATCGCGAACGAGCAACTCGTAGACCACCAGCTGCTCGGCAGGCGTCGGTTCGAAACCGGTCGTCTGCCATCGATACGGCTCTGCGCCCGTACGCATCACCGATACGATACCTTCCGTCTGCATCGGATAAGGTTTCAGTCCGGGATAGACGGCCGCGGGAATAGCACGGTCATTCCACGGATCGAGTATTTTCTCGGCATAAGCATCCGCGATTTTGAATGCATTATCAATAAGATACTGGAACGCATATTCTTCACCTTTCTTCAGTCCGCTGACCGTTCTCCACCAATGATCGCCGTCACGGTACATCTGCCAGTCGTTACTCTTTGTCCAGTCGTTAAAGTCGCCCAGGAGATGGACATGCTGCTTCCCGGGAGCATAGAGCGAAAGCACGACAGAGCCGTCTTCACGATACGTTATCCCGTCTGTTATGCCTTCCGGACGAGGTTTGCGTTCGGGTGCCGAAGGAACAAACGCCTGTTCGTTCAGTGTCACAAAGATATCGGTGTTGCCCTCTCCTTTTCCCTCTTTCTGTTTGTCGCCGCTGCGGAAAACGAAAGCAAGTTTAAGAATCTTCTCGTCCACCGGCACACCGTAATACGTACGGACATTCGGCGAAAGAGTCAGCTGCCAGCGGTCGCCCCCCAGCGAAGTCAGTTTGTATTTCTCTTGATTGTCTCCCCACGAAGGAGCATACTTCCAGTCGCTCCCGCTCGTGCTCTTGTTCGTTATGACGCCTGTATGCGCATAAACCGGGCCGGCATATCCTTTCAGCCCGCCATTTCCTTTCGATGCATCGAAAATGATTTTCACCGTTCCGGTCTCCGTCACTATGGCCGGATCGGTCGTCACCTGCGCCATCGTCACGAACGATGTCAGGAGAAGTAAGAATAAAGAAATAGACCGTTTCATCATATAAAAAATTAATGGATTCTAAAGTGTTATCGGTAGGACAAAAATACGATTTATTTATCAATCGGCGTTCTTTTGATGAATTCATTGGACCATATTCGCAAAGAAAATCCATTCAAAAGTGGTCATAGGCTAGCGTCGTAAAAAGTAGAAAAAAGACTGTATCAGAACGATGGGGAGCGCAAAGTAGCTCCTGTGTTTTTTATCTCAGGGGCTTGGATTTAGAGGAAACTTTTGTATTTTTGCCCAATCATTACGAGACCATTCAAAAGTCTGTTTAAACGGTTATTCCCTCATTGCTTATGGGAGTGACGAGGATTGGTGTAATTAGTTGTCAGATGAAAATATACGGAACGGATCAAATCGTTTATAGCCCTAACAATATTCCTCAGATATTAACGTGGATAAAGCCGAACTCCCGCGTTTTGGAATTCGGACCGGGTATGGGGTATATGACTCGATACATGAAGGAACAACTTCATTGCCATGTGGTAGCAGTCGAAATTAATCCCGTTATGGCCGAAACAATCGCTTTATATGCCGAGCAAGTCATTGTGTCCGATATCGATACCGGAAATTGGGAACAGGAACTGCAAGGCCAATCTTTCGATTACATTATCTTTGCCGATGTGCTGGAACATCTCCGCAACCCTCTTCGTACCTTGCAGACAGTTGTTCGCTATGGGGATTGTATATTGACATCTGTTCCCAATATCGGGCATTCGTCTATCATCCTGTCTCTGTTGGATGGGGAGTTCGAATATCAAAACATGGGATTGCTGGATGATACCCATATTCATTTTTTTACACGAAAAAGTCTGGTCGATATGGCGAGTAAGTGCGGATTAACTTGTACGGATAATAAAGATACGATACTGATGTATCCTTCATCTTCCGAATTTCATAAATATTACAGTTCGCATATCGAGGCATCATGGGCGATTGCAAAGACGCCGGACAGTGCCGTTTATCAGTTTGTCGACAGATGGGAGAAAAACAATGACACATACTACCGGCGAAAACCATATAAGATATCATTCGTACGCTATCTGAAAATTATTGTGTCGGAGGGTATGCGGCGAGTCGTTTTTTCGAGTAAGTATCTTAGAGAGAATAAACGAATCCGGCGTCTTTGGCAACAAATGAAATGACAATGGAAAATCGTATAAAGCTTGTTTCTATTTCCAAAAAAGATATTTTATGGAGTTATCTCTCTCAATTCTTATCTATCGGAGCAGGTATTCTTATTCTTCCGGCCATCTTGCACAAGTTGAGTAGTCAGGAGATTGCAATAAATTATATCCTGCTTTCTATTAGCGCTTTTATTCCCTTGTTGGACGCGGGCTTTTCTCCTCAATTTACGCGGAATATTACGTATGTTTTTAATGGGGCAAATGTCTTAAAAAAAGAAGGGTATGATCACATGCATACGGGAGAAAACATTAATTACAGACTCTTATCGTCCGTTATCCGCGCGACTCAATATACGTATAAACGGTTTGCTTTGGGGTTGGGCCTTTTGTTGTTATCGGTGGGTACATGGTACATGCATATCGTAACCGACGGTTTTTCTACCGTGAGTAATATGTTATGGATTTGGGTGCTTTTTTGCCTGTCTGTTTTGTGTACGATTTATCTCTTATATTATCATTCGTTATTGATAGGCAGAGGATTTATCAAAGAGTCTCAGAAAGCATATGTGTTCACCAAAGTGCTGAATATGTGCATCGCAATCGGTTTAGTCTATTGTAATCTGGGCCTGATAAGTATTGCGGTGGCGAATCTGTTGGCACCGGTTATCGGACGTCTCTTGGCTCATTTCTATTTTTACCGAGATGGATTGAAAGAAAAAATACAAGACGACATTTCTTTTTCCGAAATCAAATCGGTTTTATCCGTTTCATGGCCTAATGTTCGTAAGTTAAGCCTTATCACGATTGCCGGATACGTGGTTTCCCAACTTGGCATGTTCTTGTCCGGCTTATATCTTCCTCTCGAAGAAGTTGCTTCTTATGGACTAATGATTCAATTAAGTAATGTTGTTGTAATTGTCTCCAGTACGCTTATCACCATACAGACACCTGCCTTTGCCTCTTATCGGGTGACGGGTGACAGGGAGGGATTAATCAAAAAATTTGCATCCTCGATGGTACTCTTTTATCCTTTGTTTATCGTTGGGGCAGTATTGCTTGTATGGGTAGCCCCGAAGCTTTTGTCTGTTATCCAATCGAATGCCGTATTACCGGCTTCTTACATTCTGATTACTTATTGTTTGATCAGATTGTTGGAAGCGAATCACAGTTGTTTTGCCAACATTATCTCATCAGCGAATCATATTCCGTTTTTTCATGCGGCATTGCTTTCCGGCCTGTGCACGCTAATCGGATACGGACTGCTGATTCTATGCTCTCGCACCAGTATCCTCTTCTTTATCCTCGTTCCCGGAGTCGTACAACTGGTATACCAAAATTGGAAATGGCCTCAGGTGGTATTAAAAGAATTTGGAGTCAATTGGATGCAGTTTATACGGATTGGCCATAGAGAGGCCTGCCGTTCTTTTTTCTCTTTTCATGCATAAATCGAAGCAACTAAGGCTAACCGTCATACTCTTACTGATTTGTCTTACACCATTGGCAAAGAATAATAATTTGCTGACTGCCATGCAAATCACGATTTTCGTTCTTTCTTTATACATCCGGCCGGATCGAAGAATCATTAAATTATCTAATTTATTGCTTGTTCCAGTGATTATCGGAACGATGGGAGGCCTTTTTCAGTATGCCTTTTATGATGTATTTAAGGACATATATTATTTTCTGAATCCTATTTTATATCTGCTGTTAGGAAGTATCATCGCGAAACGTTATGATCGCATGGACGCTTTACGTGCCATTGTTTTGTCGGGAAGCGTGTGCTCTCTGTACCTTATCTTTTATATGTTTAACAATTATGGAATGGCTGCATTCTTAGATCCCAGAGAGGCTCGTGAATCTCTCTCCGTTACAGGTTTTGCAGCTACTGCTGTGGCTGCCATTATTCTTTTATGCGATAAGTTATTCTTCGGTACTGCACTTTTTCCGAACGCTCGAACGTGGATGGGACTCCTGTTGATTAATCTGTTATCGTTATATGTCTCCGCATCACGAACCGATCTGCTCGTTTTTGTTATCAGCCTGTCTGTTATGCTATATGTGAGATTTCAATATCGGAAACATTATATTTTACTTTATCTCTCATTTTTCGGATTTATCTTATCGGTCTTCTTTTTATCGAATCCCCAAAGTCGTTTTGCCGAGGCTTTATTGAAGGCACCCGAAGAGATAACAATCCAGCCGGCAGAAAATGTAATTGAAATCAATGAAAACTACAGGGGGCATGAAGCTTACATGACGATGAGAACAATCAGAAAAGGATGTTTCGAAGAGAGACTGGTAGGACAAGGCTTTGGGGCCACGGTGGATATGGGCTCCTATACCCCGCTGAATATACGCCATATACCCATTATGCACAACGGTTATCCGTATATTCTTCTAAAAACCGGATGGATAGGTATGGTTGTCTATATTCTTTTCGGCTTGTTACTTCTTCGTTTATCTCTGAAAGGAAAAGGTAGATATTTATCACAAGATGACGGCACGTTCTCTTTCTGGAAATCATTTCCGATCATTTCTGCTTTAGGTTTATACCTTACGAACATTTCGATTACGGGTATATTTAATCCTGAAAGCGTCATTTTGTGGATTTCCTGCGGACTATCTCTGCAGTATAAATTAGATTTTGATGGACGTATCCGTAATCATCGTAAATTACAACACGAGACAGATGACGTGTGACTGTCTGAATTCCATACGGATGCAGACAAAAGACGTCAACTATGAAGTGATCGTGGTAGATAATGCGTCGACTGATGATAGTGTATCTTATATAAAATCTTATTTTGAGTGGGTTAGAGTAATCGTTTCCGATCAAAATCTGGGTTTCGGGAAGGCCAATAACAGGGGAGCATTGGAAGCTCGGGGAAAATATCTCTTTTTCCTTAATTCAGATACTCTTCTGTTAAATAACGCAATTCATTCCTTTTTTAGTTATATGGAACGCGATAAGGAGGCCGGAGCGATTGGGGGAATATTGTTGAATGAACAAGGGCAAGTTTCTTTCTCATACAATCGATTTCCATCTCCTCAAACAGAACTGAAATATGTATTAAATAAAATGTTCCGCCGTCCGACTATTCCTCTTCCTTCGTCTCAACCTGTTTCAGTCGATTTTATTTCCGGAGCTGATTTGTTTCTTTCCAGAGCCACATTTGAACGATTGAACGGATTTGATCCGGTATTTTTTATGTACTACGAAGAGGTTGATTTGCAGAAACGAATGGATTCGTTTGGATGGAAACGAATTATATTGCCCGAGGTGCGCATTATTCATTTGGAAGGAGGAAGTTTTGCCTCAAAAAAGCTTACTTTTAGTCGCTTTCTGATCGCTCAAAAAAGTTTTAACCATTACATTACCAAGCATTACAGAGGAGGAGCTAAACTCGGCTTCAGAATTGTGATGGGGGGACTTCGGCTCACGCTCTTTTTCAATCGTTGGACCTGGAAAGAGAAATGTGTTGCATATTTACACGTCTGGAAATGAGACATGTTTTAGTTTTAGCTTATGCCATCTCGCCGATAAGAGGGTCTGAATATTCAGTGGCGTGGAATTATATAACACATATGAGCCAATATCATCAACTCACGGTGCTGTATGGTACTTCCGGAGATCATCTTGGAGATAGAGGGGAGTTAGAGACCTATATACAGGAAAACCCTTTGCCCAATACTCGGTTTATCTTTGTCGAAGCCACAAAATCGACAAACCGGATCAATTATCTCAATAAAAAAGGGATTTTCGTATACACCTTTTATTTTGCATATAGACAATGGCATAAATCTGTATATAAGAAGGCGCAAGAAATATTAAAAGAAGGACGGATCGATCTCATTCATTATGTAAGCCCTATTGGTTATCGGGAACCCGGTTATTTATGGAAGATAAAGCTCCCTTATATTTGGGGGCCTATCGGAGGAACCAATGATATACCTTTGCGGTTATGGGGAAGCGTAAGTTCTATTTCAGGAAAAACCAAGCTTCTGTTTCGTACTTTGGCCAATCAGTTGCAATTGCATTTCTCGCCACGCGTTAAAAAGGCTTTGAAACGATGCGATGTACTCTTGACGGCCACGATGGCCAATCAACAAAGGATAGGGAAGGTTCATCACGTAGAAAGTTACTGGCTGCCTGAAAATGGAATTGTGGGAAAAATTCATCACGCTAATCCTACCAAATTCAACAGTGCCAAATTGCACGTTATCTGGATTGGTCGGATTGATGCCAATAAAGCATTAATTCTCTTGTTAAAAGCCTTGATTCGCCTGCCTTCCGACAGTCCTCTGATGGTACATATCGTAGGCGACGGTTGCTTGAAAAAGAAGATGGAAAAATTTGCCTCAAAAAAGCAGATTCAGCATGTTCTAAAATGGCACGGACAGATTGATCGGGAGAAAGTCTTTGATTTGTTTAATATGTCACACTTACATGTTATTACCAGCTTGTCGGAAGGAAATCCTACGACAATATGGGAGGCTATGTCGTACGGTGTTCCTACGATGTCATTAGACCATTGCGGAATGCATGATGTTATTTGTGAAAAGTGTGGCATTCGAATCCCCACAAACTCTTCCAAACAGATTGTTTCGGATATCAGCCGGTATATGATGTTTTTCATGGAGCATCCTGAACAGCTCAAGGCATTGGCTGAAGGAGTGACCCGGTGTGCGCAAAATTTCAGATGGGATAAGCGGATTCAAACATTCAATACGTTATATGATGATATGATGCTTACGTATGAATATATTAAGCATTCTAAATAAATGAGGCTTTCTTATGATGGCTGTCTTTTATATTTAGTCCAATATGTACTTTTCTTTATGGACGATTTCTGTTCTTGTTCAGAAAGAGTAATTGTTATCTATCACTCGAGCAAAATCAAATGCAGAAAGCGTTTTTTCTTTGGCGTAAACATGAGGATTAACATTAACAGGAATTGTTACATCGATGTCTTATTCAGGAATTATGTTGGCTTGCACGCAGAGAACCATGTATTTTCAGATAGAGAAGTTCCTATCAGAACGCAAGGAGTAACGCATCCGGGAATTTCTATCGGTCGGAATTGTTGGATTGGCGTGAAAGTCGCTATATTATACGGTGTTTCTATCGGGGATGGGTGTGTAATTGCTGCCGGGGCAGTCGTTACAGCCCAATTTCCGGCGAATTGTATCATTGGAGTTGTACCTGCTAAAATCATAAAATATAGAGAGCCTACATGCGTATCCTGCACTACACCTTAGGCTTATTTCCTTATCGCACTGGAGGGTTGACTCGCTACACCACCGATCTGATGCAAGCCCAGAGCGAAAACCCGAAAGATCAGATTTGCTTACTGTATCCGGGCGATATCAGCCTTATCCACACGAAAAGGCACATCGTAAGGCGCCGTTCTTATGGTAAGGTCAAGGTCTATGAAATCAAGAATCCTTCGATTGTTCCTTTGTTACATGGGGTTAAATCGCCGGCAAGCATTACCCAAAATACCAATACATTGTCTGATGAAAAATTAGCATGGTTTTACGCACAAACACAACCTGAGATTTTTCATCTTCACACGTTGATGGGGTTACCTTATGAGTTACTTCTTTTTCTGAAAAGAAAAGGGGTTAAAATCGTATTATCAACACACGATTATTTCGGCTTATGTCCGAAAGTAAATTTCGTAGATCATTCCGGCAAGGTGTGTACCCGTCATTCTCCTTCTCTTTGCGCGACGTGCAACCAGGATGCTCCGAGCAATCTCTTCTTGCGTATCCGAAATCTGAAAGGGCTAGCCTATATTAAAAAATATCTTTCTTACAGTCAAATCACAGCAATAAAAAGAGAAGCTTCCGTACGCACACAAAGGGGTATGCTTAAAACGGAAGATTATTCTGAAATGTTTGATTATTATCAATATATATATGAATTGATTGATTTGTTTCATTTCAATAGCACGGTTTCTCAAAACGTTTATCATTCTTATCTGCCCGAAATTCGAAACTTTGCCATCGTTCCAATCTCTCATGCTACAATCATTGACCGGAAAGTAATCAAATCTTTTAGTCGTTCCCTCATTCGATTGGGCTTTATTGGGAATTTGTCCCCTTACAAAGGCTTTCCCCTACTGAAAGAGGTATGTACGGCATTACAGAAAAAAAATATCCATAATTGGAGATTAAGTGCTTGGGGAAGCCGTATAGGTATCGATACCGATTGTGAGCGTATTGTCTATTGCGGGGCATACAAGCAAGAACAATTGGCAGAGATTTTCTCCGAGATGGATATGTTGATCGTACCGTCTTTATGTTATGAAACGTTTGGATTAGTCGTATTGGAAGCTCTCTCATTCGGTGTTCCGGTGATGGTTTCGGCAACCGTGGGTGCGAAAGATATCGTTAAGGTATATGACGAAAGGTTCATTTTTCACACTCCCGATGAATTAAGCTGTAAACTCAAATGGATTTTAAGCGATGAGTCGATTCTGTCAGCGTATAATAAAACAATCGTATCTAAGGAAAACAATCTCTCTTTAGATGAGCATATCCATAGAATGAGAGCCTTATACCGTTCTTTATAAGCCGTTTTCTGATAGTAGCTGTAAGAAGTAAGCTTCGTAATCGTTGACCAATTTCTCCCACGAATAGCCATTTTGAGCCACCTGAAAGTTGTTGGCGATAATCGTACCCTTTGTCGCAGGGTTTAATGTTGACATACCGTTCAAAATTCGAGTAACATCTCGCTCGTGATGAAAAAAGAGCGCGTTTTCTTCCAGCGTCGAGCGATTAAATGCATTGTCATGTGCTGCGATTAAACATCTCGAAGCCATAGCCTCCAATAACGACGGATTCGTTCCGCCAACACTATGTCCATGAAAATAAACATAAGAGAATCGCCGTAATGCACATAGTTTCTCAAAATCATATATGCCGTTTACAAAACGGATCCCTTCTGTTTGACGATACTTATTGAACAGATACTTGCCGTGAGACGTCTTGATCCTGCCCACAATGATTAACGGCTTATTTCTCATTTCACTGTCAAGATACCCTTTGATCACCATCTCAATATTGTTTTCCGGCTCCATACGCGCGATAACCAGAAAATAATTCCCTGCGGTCAAATTGAATTCATGAAGGAATTCTTCGCGAGGTTTCGTGTGAACACACGCGCCATACGCTAGAAATTTACTTTCTTTCCCGTATTTCGCTAAATGGTAGTTGTGGATGGCTTTGTTATCTGTAACAATATGAGGGCTATATCGGACAGCCATTTTCTCTTCCCAGCGTAAGAAACAACGCACCCATCGATTAAATTTCGGCCGTAGGTATTCCAAACCATCCATGTTCGTAATAAGGATGGGAGATTTTATTTTTTTTACATTGAACCAGATATAAGAAGGGACAACGCTTGTGTACCCAAGCTCGTATAAGATATCAAACTTATCTTTGCCTTTCAAGACATCTTTCAAACAGACATAATCGTAGAAGAAGCTTCCGAAAGAACTGCCTATTACGTGTTCGGGGCTATATAGATGCTTTATCCGCACGCCTTTATAAACAGACTCCTTATAATCATGAAAGTGCGGAGAATATACTGTCACCTCATGACCTTTTTCTACCAATCCCACAGATAAATATTCGGCGAACTGTTCGAACCCTCCATAGTTATTCGGGATTCCACGAGTTCCTAAAATTGCAATTTTCATTTTTTTCTACCGTTCTCTACGGATGATGATACGGCTCACCGCGGAGAATCGTCATTGCTCGATAAAGTTGTTCAACAAATATCGGACGAATCATTTGATGCGAGAATGTCATCTTACTGAGCGATAAACGCTCGGATGCCCTTTCATACACCTCGTCACTGAAACCATACGGTCCACCGATGACAAAAACAAGACGCCTCGATACGATTTGTATTTTCTTTTCTAAGTAAGCTGCAAACTGCATCGATGTGTATTCTTTCCCTTGTTCGTCCAACAACACGCACCAGTCACCTGCTTGCAATGCTTTCCGTATTAAAACACCTTCCTGCATTTTTTGTTCAGACTTCGTCAGATTTTTTGTGTTTTTTATGTCCGGGATCACTTGCATTTCAAATGGGATATAATGTTGCAAGCGCCGCTGATACTCTGCCAAAGCATCTTTCCAATAGGTCGCATCCGTTTTACCGACTGTTAGAAGTACAATATTCATATGTTTCTAATTTGACAGAGTAAAGATAAGATATATTTTTTTTGTAGAGCGATAAAAAAAAACAATTGGTTGAAACCTCCTGATAAAAAGCAGTCTAAATTTCTTTTGGGGGCGTTTTTTTTATTTTTAACGCCTGACTTTGAAAATACTACATATCTTTGTCATTAAGATTATTAAAGTAAGGAGGAAACAGCAATGAGAAAATTGATTTTTATATTCGTGTGGGCTCTCTCTGTTTTGAGTATGCAAGCTGTCGACATTACGCTGGTATCTAATGCGTTTAAGAATGGTGATGCCATAATGTTAGCGAATAATATGAACTCGGAAGTAGATATTGCGGTCCCTAATGTTTCGCAAAAAGGTAGCGGGGCTGATGCGACGGCTGTTCTTACTCAGTTTTTTCAATCCAATAAACCGTCCGGATTTACCGTGGCGCATCATGCCGATAAAAGCGATTGCGGCTTTATTGTCGGGAAGTTGCAGACATCGACGAAAGAATTTCGTGTAAATATTACGTATATAGTGAAAGAGGGTAAACTGCTCATTCAATCGATACGTATCGAATGAGTGCGGAAGATGGTATCCCTTCATGACAGAATCATTCAAATGAAAAGTGTAGACCAATTGATTGACGAACTGATTACGCTCGCCTTCGCCGAAGACATCGGCGATGGCGACCATACGACCTTGTGTTGCATCCCATCGACTGAGATGGGTAAGAGCCAGTTAATTATCAAAGAAGCCGGTGTGCTGGCCGGTGTAGGCATGGCGCAACGTATCTTCAGGCATTTCGATCCCGATATGCGAATAGATATTTCTATTCGCGATGGTGCCGAGGTGAACAAAGGAGATATTGTGTTTACAGTCGAAGGCAAGGTGCAGTCTCTTCTGCAAACGGAACGACTGGTGTTGAACGTAATGCAACGCATGAGCGGCATCGCAACGACGACGCGCCGTTACGTGAAAGCCCTCGAAGGCACGAAGACGAGGGTGCTGGATACACGTAAAACGACTCCGGGCATGCGTATGCTTGAGAAAGAGGCTGTACGCATCGGCGGGGGAGTCAATCATCGCATCGGGCTGTTCGATATGATTCTGCTGAAAGATAATCATGTCGATTTCGCCGGAGGGATCGAGCAGGCCATTACACGGGCACAGAACTATCTGAAAGAAAAAGGAAAACAACTCAAGATCGAGATCGAAGTCCGAAACTTCAAAGAACTGGACGAAGTGATGAAAGTCGGGGGAGTAGATCGTATCATGCTCGATAACTTCAGTCCGTCGGATACCCGCGAGGCCGTACAGCGTATTGACGGGCGTTATGAGACGGAATCATCGGGTGGAATTACATTCGATACGCTACGCGATTATGCCGAATGCGGAGTAGACTATATCTCGGTAGGAGCTCTGACTCATTCGATCAAAAGTCTTGACATGAGTCTTAAGGCCGTGTAAAGAACGAATGGCCGGCATGTGATATGCGAAAATATCTGCTTCTCTTGTTCTGCTGGGGACTATGTCTTTCGGCGGTTCTTTCACAAGCACAAAGCTTAAAGGGAACGATTACCGATGGTGAAGGGCGACCTGTCTCGTACGCAACGGTTTATATCCGTGAGGTTGCATTAGGCATTGTTGCCAATGAGCAAGGCGAATTTGTGTCGCATCTCGAGCAAGGGCATTATGTCGGGGAATTTTCGGCTCTCGGATACGAAAAACAAGTTCTTCCGTTTACGATTTCCGACACCGAAACGACCCTGCGAATAACGTTGCAGCAGAAAGCGTATTCGTTGGGGGAAGTGGTTGTCGATGGGAGAGGAGAGGATCCGGCATACGCGATTATGCGTAAGGCAATTGCACATGCTCCTTTTTATCGTTTTCAGGTTAAAGCCTATCAGGCGGATGTTTATATCAAAGGAACCCTCAAAACGGGCAAACTGCCGTCATTGGGTTCTGTCCTTATCGGAGATCAGAAGACGAAAATAAAGAACCTTTCGAACAAGCTCTTTCTGATGGAGTCGCAGAATGAGGTAAAGTTCAAAGCGCCGAGTACCTACGACCAGAAGGTCGTCGCATTGTCTTCGTCTATTCCTGCCGAGTTCGACGATGAGAAAATGGCGATGAATGTCGTGACCAGCAACGTGTACGATCCTGAACTGTTCGGCGTAACTTCGCCATTAGCTCCCGGAGCTTTCACGTACTACAAATTCGTGTTGGAGGGCGTCACGACCGAAGGGAGCCGGGTGATCAACAAGATCAGGGTTTTACCGAAGAAGAACAATACACAGCTGGTGAACGGATGGCTTTATATTCTGGACGGTACCTGGAATCTGCAACATATCGATTTCACCGTTAGTCGGATGGGGGTGAGTTTTCGTAATCATGTGTCGTTTCATGAAGTCAAACCCGATGTGTGGTTGCCCACAGCCTATGATATGAGCATGAAGATCAGTATGCTCGGCATAAAGGTCGAAGGGAAATATTATTCTTCGGTTCAATACCGGCAGGTCGATGTGAACGAGAAACAAGCGCAGGCTGCCCGGGCAATGCTCCCGGTACAGTCGGTATTGCCCGTAGAGAAGCAAGCGACGAAGAAACAGCTGAAAGCCCGTAAAAAACTCGAAGAGTTGGCCGCCAAGGAAGAATTGACGACCCGCGACGCTTACCGGATGGCGCAATTGATGCAGGACGCTGCCGAAACACCCGAAATCAAAGAAAAAAGAAAAAGTCTGCAACTACAATCGTGGGATTCAACGGTTCGCATTACACGCGATTCGCTGATCTTGCTACGCGACACCAATTATTGGAAGAAAATACGTACGCAGCCGTTGCAGACAGACGAAATCCTCAGCTACCGATGGAAGGACAGCCTGAAAAACGAAATCCGGAAAGAGAGCCAAAGCGATTCGCTGAAAGGACGAACGTTCGGGAAATGGATGTCGGGATTGTTGATGGGTGAAAAAATCAAGTTGGGCAAGCAGGCAAGAATGGGATACGGAGGTTTGCTGCGGGCAGTACCGGAATACAATTTTGTCGACGGCTTTTGGATCGGACAGCGCCTTGCTCTCGAGGTAGACTTTACGCGAAAAAAGCCGAAGGGCGCTCCGGGCGAAGTCGTCATCTCTTCTTCTTCAAATGATCTCCCTCTCCATAGATCAATCACCTTCTCACCGGAGATTTATTATACAACCGCTCGTAAAGCGCTTGTTTGGCAAGTGAACACGGCGTTCCGTTACGATCCCATACGGCATGGAGAACTTGAACTCTCGGGCGGAGATATCACAGAGGATTATGCGGGTAAAAACGGTACGAACCGATTGATTAACTCCTTTGCGTCGTTGTTGTTCGCCGCCAATACGGCGAAGCTGTATCGCATGCGGTTTGCGGGCGTTACGCATCGTATCGATGTGGCGAACGGATTGCAGTTGTCGGCAACCATGCATTACGAACGGCGATCGACCTTCGAGAACCATACATCCTATCATATCTTCGGAAAGACTCCGAACTCCAATTTCCCTCACGGATATGTTTCCGTTCCGATGCCCGATCATACGGCATGGATTGCCGGTATCCAGTTGCGGTATACGCCGCGCTATTATTATCGGATTCAGGAGGGCCGGAAAATCTACGCGTACTCCAACTATCCGACTTTTACTGTCCACTATCGGCAAGGTATCCCGTTCGGAGGCACACAGAATGCCTCGTTTACGATGCTTTCGGCCGGTGTGATGCAGACCGTCAAACTGAATCTCTTTAATCGATTCTTCTATGGAGTCGAGGCCGGTATGTTTCCGTCAGCAAAGAGACTCTATTTACCCGATTTTAAGCATTTCATCACCCGTGAGCTGTATGTTATCGATCGTCCGATGCAAACGGCTTTCAACTTGATTGATCACTATCGTTATGCGGCCAACGACAAATGGTTGCAGGGGCATCTCATGTACTCTTCCGATTATTTGCTGCTTAAGCATATACGCTTTATGCAAAACTATCTTTTTGATGAAGCGTTACACGTGCATTCACTCTGGATTCCGGGACGAAATTACAGCGAAGCAGGGTATTCCGTCGGCTTTTCGGGGCTTGGGCGGATCGGGATTTTTGCCGGATTTAATAACGGACGTTACGATGCCGTAGGCTTTACCGTCAGCCTCCCTCTGCTGCAATGGGTGAAGTAGGACGGGGGTTAAGCTTCTCGCCTAACGTTTCCGTCGGTTAACCGATAAGTCTGATGACTTTCGGGACAGACGGCCAGCCCCTCGGCATCGAAGTGAAGACGATGACCGTATTCGCTCACCCAGCCCGTCTGACGTGCCGGATTACCTACCACCAGCGCATACGGCGGTACATCTTTCGTCACCACCGCGCCTGCCCCGATCAGCGCATACGCGCCGATGACACATCCGCATATGACGGTCGCATTCGCCCCGATGGACGCTCCTTTTTCTACCCGTGTCGGCCGGAATTCATGCTTGCGCGAGACAGCACTACGCGGATTAACGACATTCGTAAACACACAGCTCGGCCCCAGAAAAACGTCGTCTTCACACGTCACGCCGGTATAGACCGAGACGTTGTTCTGCACCTTGACCCCATTGCCCAGACATACTCCCGGCGAGATGACGACGTTTTGCCCGATCGTGCAATCACGTCCGATCGTGCAACCGGTCATAATGTGCGAAAAATGCCAGATCTTCGTTCCCTGTCCGATGCTGCATCCCGCATCGATAACGGTTGTTTCATGTGCCTGATATTCCATGTTTTGAGAGTGAGAAAAGTTGCTTACTTATAGAGCGCAAAAACGGTCGGTTTTTTGTTCAGGTCGGGCGTGTTTTTGCCCCATTCTTTTACGGGCTTCGTGCGTATCATTTCGTCTTCGCACGAGAGGTTCGAGGCCACGCACAGTCGGGTCGACGGCCTGCATGTGCGCACCAACTCATCCAGCAGCTTGCCGTTTCGGTAAGGCGTTTCGATAAAGAGTTGCGTCTGGTCTTCGGAATAGATGCGCGCTTCCAACGCTTTGATCCGCGCTGTGCGTTGCGCCGCATCGATGGGCAGATAGCCGTGAAAGGCGAAGCTCTGTCCGTTGAATCCGGAGCCCATGATTGTCAGCAGAATAGAAGAAGGCCCAACGAGGGGAACGACCTTATATCCTTTGCGCTGTGCGATGGCTACGATATCAGCCCCGGGATCGGCCACGGCCGGGCAGCCCGCTTCGGAGATCATCCCGACCGATTCGCCCGAGGCCAGTGGTGTCAGATACCCCGCGATCATATGGGGCGACGTGTGCTTGTTCAGCTCGTAGAAATGCAATTCGTCGATCACCAGCGACGGTTCCGTTTTCTTCAGAAACCGGCGCGCCGTGCGTATGTTCTCCACCACAAAATGGCGGATACCAAGAATCACCTCGCGATTATACGCCGGCAACACCTTGTGATGTTCCGTTTCACCCAGCGTGACGGGGATCAGATAAAGAGCCGCTTTCATGTTTCGCTCAACCATTCTTTACGAAGCACAAAAGTACATGAAAAAAACGGATTCAGGTATCGTGAACTTCCTCAAAAAGCAGGGCAGAACACAGTGAATCTTCCCAAAAGATATCTTTCGCATCTTTGTAAAACCTTGTTGCATTTAATACTTGAATTTACGGTGTTTATCGGCTCGGCAGATTACCTCTTACTGATTCAGGACATGGAGGGTATGGCAGGCGGTGAAGGCGGCTGTCTCGGTGCGCAGGCGGCTTTTTCCCAGCGAAATACCTGTGAAGCCGTGCGCTTCGGCCAGCTCGACTTCTTCCTTGCTGAAATCTCCTTCGGGGCCGATCAGTATCACCGCATCTTCGCCCGGACGGTATACCGAACGAATCAAGGGCAAATCCGGAGTGTGGCAATGTGCAATCATTTTCCGTCCTTCAAACGGGCGGGCGACGAAATCGTTGAAGTCACTCATGCCGATAAGCTGAGGCAGGCGTGCTTTCTGTGATTGCTTCATGGCCGAAATTAGGATTTTTTCCAGCCGCTCGGTCTTTACTTCTCGACGCTCCGAGAAACGGCAGTTGAGGCATGTCACGGTATCGATGCCTACTTCGGTCGCTTTTTCGAGAAACCATTCCATGCGGTCGATATTCTTCGTCGGCGCTACGGCCAGATGGATTCGGAACGGCCATAACGACGCCTGCGGTAGGTGTTCTACAACCGTTACCCGGCAATGTTTCGGATGGAGTTCGGCAATCACAGCCCGGTAAAACGATCCTTTGCCGTCGGTCAGCATCAAGGTATCGTCTACTGTCAGACGCAGTACCTTTGTGCAATGCCTCGATTCTTCTTCGGGTAAGAGCGGATTTGTTACAATGTCGGGAGCGTAGAAAAGCTGCATGCGTGAGATACCTGTATATATAAGGTGTCGTTTATTGTATATCGCCGAACTGATCGCGACGGTTCAGCTCGTCCCGGTAAATCTTGGCTGATTCGTAATTTTCTTCGCCGATAGCCTTTTGCATTCGCTCTTCGAGCTCGCCGCGTTGAAGCATATTGAGCCATTCGCGCAGTTTTTCCGGATCGTGAATCTCTTCGGGATTCAGGTCTTTCGATAATACCGGTGTTTCGTTTTCGACCGCTCCCTCATCAATCACCACACCGCATTGCTGCATGATCGATTCGAGCGTGTATATCGGGCAGTTTACCCGCAAGGCGATCGCTACGGCATCCGACGTGCGCGAGTCGATACGCACCTCGTTCGTTCCGTCCGAGAAGATAAGCTCCGAATAGAACACTCCTTCCTCGAATTTATAAATGAATACTTCCGAAAGAAAGAGTTTAAACGACTGTATCAGGCCGACGAACAAGTCGTGCGTCAGGGGGCGGGGAGGGGTTAGCTCTTCCAACGCGATCGCGATCGACTGCGCCTCCGAAACACCGACGATGACGGGCAGACGGCGCGGCCCGCTCTCCGACAAAATCAACGCATAAGCCCCTGATTGGACCTGACTGTTCGTCAGTCCCTGCACCATTAATCTGATTTTCTTATCCATTGTTCGATTCCTCCTTTATTCCTCTTACTTTACTTATTTCTTTCTCGATGGCTTCGAGTGTTGTTTCGTGCAGACGAATATATTTCTCTTTATCCAGCAAATAAAGCGCCGGTAGCGACCGGAACAGATAGTTGCTTTGGGGAATGATCGACAACTGTTCATCATATCCGTTGATCCACTGCTCCGGCAGGTGCGAAGCATGGCTTTTCCAAAGCTCCCGGTCATTGTCCGGATAGATGGCCAGCACCTGCAACTTCCTCTCGGTAAAGAGACGATTCAGGATTTCCGATCCGGCGATTTGTTCGGTGAGTAAGCGGCAATCTTCGCAGGTCGGCTCGTAAAAATAGAGCAAGATCCATTCCGATGTGAGCGCGTATAGCGAATCCTTCTGTCCTGCACCCAAGGTATAGGTGAAATTGCCTGCTTTGACCGGAGGGGCGCATGTTTGATGTTCGGCTTTCGCTCCGCAGAAAGCGGAGAAGAACAAGACGACGCTCAGCATAATCCGTTTACGATTCATTCTTTTTGATTTCACCGGACAAAGATAATCATTTTACAAAGAATGACTATCTTTGTGGAGTTTTTTGAAAATTTTAAAATTGTTTTTATGATGAAGTGCATGAACTATTTATGTGTGATGGTTTTATTCGGAGCATTCACAGCATGTTCCGAGAAACCGCAAAATGTGTTGACCGAGGAAGAAAAAGCCGCGGGATGGCAGTTGTTGTTCGACGGTCAGACGCTTGACGGCTGGCGTGATTACAACGGCCAGACCCTGACCGGTCCGTGGGAGGTGGTCGACGGGGTTATTCAGGCCGATGGCGGCGGCAGCGATGAAAACGGATACATGGTGTATGATCGTATCTACGAAAATTTCGAGTTGCAATGGGATTGGAAAATCTCGAAGGGCGGTAACAGCGGATTGCTGTATCACGTGGTGGAACGTCCGCAGTACAAGGTGCCGTATGTGACCGGTCCCGAATATCAGTTGATCGACGACAAAGGGTTTGCCGAACCGTTGGAGGACTGGCAGCGTTGCGGTGTGGATTATGCGATGTATCTGCCCGATTTCGCGACGATGAACGTACGTCCAGCCGGCGAATGGAATACCTCGAAAATCGTCTTCGACAACGGACATGTAGAGTACTATATGAACGGACAGAAAACGATCGAATTCGAAGCATGGTCGGACGATTGGTTCGAACGTAAGAACAGCGGCAAGTGGGAGAATGCGCCCGAATACGGTCTGGCACGCAAAGGGCTGATCTGCTTGCAGGATCACGGTTATCCGGCTTGGTTCCGCAACATCAAAATCCGTGAATTACCGCGCAAGACGGAGGAAGAAGAATTATTCAACGGCAAAGACCTGACGGGCTGGGATGCGTACGGAACGGAGCAATGGTATGTACAGGACAGCTTGCTCGTTTGCGAGAGCGGTCCCGATAAGCAATACGGTTATCTGGCCACACGCAAATATTATAACGATTTCGAGTTGACGGCCGACTTCAAGCAGGAAGCCGATGGCAACTCGGGTATCTTCATCCGTTCGTTCGTAGAAGAAGGAGCGAAAGTGAACGGCTGGCAGGTGGAAGTGGCTCCGAAAGGATTCGATACGGGCGGTATCTACGAATCGTACGGACGTGGATGGCTGATCCAGATTCCGGACGATCGCGAACATTTCCTCAAAGAAAGAGAGTGGAACACGATGCGTATCCGCGTGGTCGGCAATCAGGTAACCACTTGGTTGAACGGCGAACAGATGGTCGACATTCAGGACGAGAAAATCGGTGCCGGTCAAGGCCGTATCGCTCTGCAAATACATGACGGAGGAGGCATTAAGGTGCTTTGGCGTAACATCCGGGTGAAAACATTGTAATCATTCCCTTACGATTAACGATCCGGAAGATGAAAAGAACGATATGGCTGGGAGCGGTCGTTACACTTCTATGCAGCTTTTTACCGACCGTTTGTCCGGCACAGAGCAAGGCAGAGAAAAACGGTTGGCGGTTGTCTGTGCAATCGTATACGTTCCATAAGTTTACGCTCGTAGAAGCGCTCGACAAAGTAGCGGAACTGGGGGTTCACCACATCGAAGTCTTTCCCGGTCATAAACTGGGCGGACGATGGGGCGATCGGGTGTTCGGCTACGACCTCGACGCACAAACGCGCGAAGAACTGAAAGCGCTTGCCGCCTCGAAGCAGATTCGTTTCGTGGGTACGGGGGTCTACATGACCGACGATGCCTCGACATGGGAGAAGATGTTCCGACTGGCCAAGGATATGGAGATGGAATTTATCTCGTGCGAACCGGCAACGAAAGATTGGGACCTGGTAGAAGGTCTGGCCAAACAGTACGATTTGAAAGTGTCTGTCCATAATCATCCGCAGCCGTCGGACTATTGGACACCCGAAAACGTGTTGAAACAGATCTCGACGCGTGATGCGCGCATCGGTTCCTGTGCCGATGTCGGTCATTGGCGTCGCGAAGGGCTTGATCCGGTCGAGTGCTTGAAAATGTTGCAGGGACGTGTGCGGTCGCTACATTTCAAAGATGTCGCACCGAAAAAGGATGGTGTGGCCTGGCAGGATGATATGATCTGGGGCACCGGCAGTCTGGATATGAAAGGTATGCTCGAAGAGTTGAAACGTCAGCAGTTTGAAGGTGTCTTCTCGATCGAGTACGAAGCCAACTGGGAGAATTCGGTGCCGGATATCCGGAAGTGTATCGAATATTTCCATCAGACGGTCGAAGAACTGTTTCCCTGAGTTTTTTTCTTTCGGATTCACAAACAGAAGGCGATTTGTCATAACGCAATGTTTTGACAAACCGCCTTTTCTTATCCACCCGTTCGATACGTGCTTATGAGGGCGTCGCATACGTGTTTATCGATCCGGTCGATATGAATGACACTTCTTCTCCTTCTCCGAGTATTGTGCTCTACTTTGCTGTTATCAAAGCTTATAGCTGTAAATCGCGGCCAGCACTTTGTGGTATTCGTTTTGCAATTGCAGATGGTAGTCGGTGCTCTGATAGAGCGTACCGATACTGACAAAATACTCGATCATGGAGATTTGTCCCGCTTGCAAGGCTTTATTCAGCAGGGTCACGTTGTCCTGACTCTTGAGCACGGTATCGAATTCGTCCATCGAAGCGCGCAGCGCCTGCAACCGGTCATAGAGCTGCATGAGGCGATTCTCGGCTTGTACCGTAGCGCTTTCGCGTTGCAACGCTATAGCATGACTCTGACGGTGCGCTTTCTTTACCTGATGGCGGTTTGAAAAGAGCGGAATGCTCATTCCCACGACGAAGCCGTTGTATCGATCGCCGCCGGTAGCCGTGTTCAGCCGATAGCCCAGCTCCAGTCCGGGCAGCCCCTGAGCGCGGCTTACGCCGATCTGCCGCTGCGCTTCGGCCTGCCGGTATTGCAACGCCTGTAATGTGGCATCGGAGGCCAGCGCCTCGTCACGCAGCGCGTCCCACGAGAGGGGGGCGGCAGGCGAGGGGTAAACCGTATCGGTGAATGTGATGGGGCGCCCGCCGTTCAACGTGGCCAATTCGCGCAGCTTGCCTTCGCGTTCCGTCTCGTTCAGCCGTTCTTCCGTCTTTACGTTTAAGAGTTCGAGCTTGATTTTATTCGTCTCCAATATATTGGCATTACCTTTCTTCAGACGCTCGTCGTACAGTTCGGCCAGCCGCTCGGCGTCGCGTCGTCGCTCGCGAAGGAGCTGTCGCCGCCGGTTAAGCCACACTAAATCGAGGCAGACCTCTTTGGCATTGAGCAATACCTGACGACGCTCACCGGTGTATTGCGACGCAAAGAGTTGTTGGCGAACGGCCGTCAGTTTGCTGCGTTGTCGGTAAACTGTCGGGAACTCGAACGACTGCGACGCGACGAGCTCGCCCTGTACGCCCATCTCCGTACGATTGCCGTATTGATGCGAATAACTCACCGAAGGATCGGGCAGGTTGTTCTCGCTTTTCGATTCGAGCAACTGCACCTCGTAATATTGGCGGGCAGTCTGCAACTCGCGGTTATTCGTTTCTACCTGACGCAGTACGTCGTCCATCGTCGTCTGCGCCTGTGCCGCAGCTGTTAGCAGCACGGCGATTCCTGTCATCATATATTTTTTCATACGTCTTGCTTTTTATGAATTAACAGATACATAATCGGGATGATAAAGCCGTTCAACAGCGTAGAAGTCAGTAATCCGCCCAGAATCACGACGGCCATGGGGCTTTGAATTTCATTGCCCGGCAGATCGCCTCCCAAGGCCAGCGGAACGAGCGCCAGCGCCGAGGTAAGCGCCGTCATCAGAATGGGGTTGAGCCGGTCTGATGAGCCTTTTCGTACACTTTCAAGCAGTGGCAGACCGCTACGTTTCAAGTCGTTGTAACGGTCGATCAGCAACATGCCGTTACGTGTGGCAATGCCGAACAGCGAAATGAAGCCGATGATGGCGGGGATGCTGATGATTCGGTCGGCAAAGAAGATGGCAAAGATGCCGCCGATCAGCGCCAACGGAAGATTCAGCAGCACGACGGCCGACTGCTTCATGCTCCTGAACTGGTTGTAAAGCAGCAGGAAGATCACGAAAACAGACAGTATGGAGGCGATGAGTAGCGTGCGCGATGCGGCCTGCTCGCTCTCGAACTGTCCGCCGTATTCGATGTGATACCCTTCGGGAAGCACGATCTGCTCATCGATCCGCTCGCGTATCCGGTGGACGATACCCCGCAGGTCACCTCCCGACACATTGGCCGAAACGACAATTTTGCGGCTGACGTTCTCGCGGCTGATCGTATTCGGCCCGCCGGACGAAACAATGTCGGCCACGTAGCTCAGCGGTATTTTCCGCCCGTCGGCATCGATAATCAGGTCGCTGATCCGGCCGATGCCGCTCCGGCTGTCGTCATGGACTCTTACGGTCAGATCGAAGGAACGATTGCCTTCATACACCTGCGAAACGACCTCGCCACCGAGCATGACCGATACATACTCTCCGAACTCGGAAGGGGTGATACCGTATTTGGCGAGCATCTCGCGTTTCGGCTCGATTTTGATCTGGGGACGTTCGATCTGCTGTTCTACGTTCAGGTCGGCAATCCCCTCGATATCGGCGATACTCGTCTTAATCCGGTTGCCGAGCGCGAACATACGGTTCAGGTCCGTGCCGAACAGCTTGATGGCAATATTGGCTTGGGTGCCCGATAACATCGCGTCGATACGGTGCGAGATGGGTTGCCCGATCTCAATATTTACGCCCGAAAGTGTTTTCAGTTTCTCGCGCACTTCTTTAGCGACCTCTTCTTTCGACCGTCCGGAAAGCTCGAACGGCGCTTCGATTTCAGAAACATTGACCCCCAACGCATGTTCGTCCAATTCGGCGCGTCCGGTCTTACGTGCCACCGTTCGTATCTCCGGAATCGAGAGCAGTAATTCTTCCGCCCGGCGGCCTACCTTGTCCGATTCTTCGAGCGAGATGCCCGGCAGCGTGCTTACGTTAATCGTAAACGAACCTTCGTTGAACGACGGCAGAAAACTGTTTCCCAACATGAAAAAGGCGACAAGCGCCACGAGCGCGATCCCGCCCGTAATGCCGAGCGAAGCCTTCCGATGGGCCAGCGTTCGGTCTAAGGCGCGTTCGTAAGCGGCCTTGAGATGACGCACCACGAACGGCTCTCTGTTTTTCTTTGTCTGACGGTCTGCCGTGAGCAGAAAACTGCATAACACAGGCGTCAGCGTCAGCGCTACGAGCGTAGAGGCAAACAGCGCCACAATAAAGGCAACGCCCAACGGCGCCAACATCCGTCCTTCCATACCCGACAGGAAGAATAACGGCACGAAGCTGACTACAATAATAAAGGTAGAGTTCAGGATCGGCATGCGCACTTCCTGCGAGGCGTCGAAGACAACGGCAATCACTCCGCGCCGCTCGGCCTCCGGCTTCATTCGGTTCTCACGCAGACGTTTGTAAACGTTTTCGACGTCGACGATCGCATCGTCGACGAGTGAGCCGATCGCAATGGCCATCCCTCCGATGCTCATCGTGTTAATCGTCAGTCCCATCAGTCGCAGAACGACGATGGCAACGAGCAGCGACAGGGGAATGGTGACGAGCGAGATCAGCGTCGTCCGTGCGTTCATCAGGAAGATAAAGAGGATGATCACGACGAAAACAGCTCCTTCGATCAGCGACCGCTGAATGTTGCCGATCGAACTTTCGATAAACCGCGACTGCCGGAAGATGTCGGTCGCTACCTGTATATCGCGAGGCATCGTTTTTTGCAATTCGGCGATGGAGGCGTCGAGTTTCCGCGTCAGATCGAGCGTGCTCGTATGCGGCTGTTTCGTAACCGTCAGCAATACGGCCGGCTTGGCGCGGTGCGACGCTACGCCGAGTTTCGGCATCTTCGCGCCGATACGTACGTCGGCCACATCGCCCAGCAAGAGCGGCACCTCGCCCACGCGTTTCAATACGGCTTTCGACAAGGCATCGACGTCGTTGGTGGAGATCACGCCACGGATGATGTACTCGTTTCCGTATTCGTATAATACCCCGCCCGAGGCATTTTGATTCATGTCGCGAACGACCTTCATCACCTCGTCCAGCCCGATTCCGTAATGTTTCATCTTTTCGGGATTCAGCAACACCTGATATTCCCTGATGTCGCCTCCCAATACGGCCACCTGTGCTACTCCGCCCGTCGACAACAGGCGCGGACGAATCGTCCAGTCGGCGATCGTTCGCAGTTCCTCCATCGAGGTCGTATCGGCCGTCAGACCGATAATCATCATCTCGCCGAGAATAGACGATTGCGGGCCCAGCGTCGGTCTTCCGGCGTTCGAAGGCAACGATTCGCCGATCATGGCCAGCTTTTCCGATACGATCTGGCGCGCACGGTAGATATCCGTGCCCCAGTTAAACTCGACCCATACGACCGAGAAGCCGGTTGTCGATGATGAACGTACGCGGCGCACATCCGTCGCTCCGTTAACCGCCGTCTCTACAGGAAAAGTGACTAACCGCTCTACTTCTTCGGGTGCCATTCCTTTCGCTTCGGTCATCACGACTACGGTCGGCGCATTCAGGTCGGGGAAGACGTCCACATCCATGTGCATGGCCGTATACGTGCCGGCAAAGAGTAATAATACGGCCGCGGCAAGCACGATCAGCCGATTATTCAATGAAAATCGTATAATATGATTCAGCATATCCGTCCGGTTTTTAATGACTGTGACTATGACCTTCCGGAATCACGCTGGCATTGGCCGCCAGCTTCAGCTGGTAAACGCCCTGCGTCACGACACGGTCTCCCGCATGTATCCCCGAAAGAATCTGCACGCGTTCGCCATCGTTAGCTCCGAGCGTCACTTCTCTTTTCAGATAGCCCTCTTCGTCGAGTTGAACGTAAACGAAGTGAAGTCCTTGCTCCTCGGTTACAGCCTTTATCGGCAAGGTAATGACATCGGGACGCGGGGAGGAAAGCAGATACACTTCGGCGTAAGCGCCGGGCATGATATCGCCGATGTTGTCGAACTCGAAAGTGACGGGGACATAGAACGAGGCTTGTCCCGCCGATTTCCCGAACGACAGCAGCCGCCCTTTCAGTTCGCTCAGTTTGTATATCCGGTCACTGTAGGATACCTTGAAATTCGCACTGCCGATGTGCTGTAAGTCTCTGAAATATTTTTCGGGAACCTCGGCACGCAATTGTAACCGCCGGTTCTGTGAAACGGTGGCGACAGGCTGACCGACTGCCACAAACTCTCCCTGATTGACAAACCGGTTTTTGAGGTATCCGCCGATGGGCGTCGTGAGTCTTACGCCGTGTGCTCCCGCTTTGCCGGCAAACGCCTGATAGGATGTCTTCGCCGTTTCGTAACGGAGGCGGGTCTGCTCGAATTCCTGTGTCGAGATGATTTGATCTTTGACCAGCTCTTCGGCACGCCGAAACTCTTTCTCAGCGGTTTCATACGTAATCCGGGCCTGCGCCACCGGATCGCCGTTGGCAATATCTTTGGCCGAGATCGATGCGATTGCTTCGCCCGCCCGTACCGCCACACCCTCGACTACAGAGCCGGCAAAAGAAAGGATACCGTTCGATGTCGCGGCAATCGTCACCTCGTCGCCTTGTGCCGACAAGATTTGTCCGCCGGCTTTGATCACCTGACAAAACTGACTGGGCGCTACGGTGCTGACTTCCAAACCTACGGCCTTCGCCTGTTCGGCTGTGAAAATAATCTCGTTATCCACTGCTTCATGGGGCTCTTCTTCACAGTCGTGATCATGCTCGTCTCTGTCATGATCATGGTCATGTGTATGGTCATGATGTGAATGTTCATCATGAGCGTGTGGATGTTCGTCTTTTTGTGTGGATGAGCCCCCACACCCGGCCAATATGCAGGCGCAAACCGCCCACAATAAAATAAAGGTTCGATGTTTCATAATTGACTTTTTTTAATGAATGAAGAATCGCTGAGTGCAGTACGTCTGCAATCAGCCTGAAATGATTTTCGGTTCATTAAAAAAGAGGCGGAGCGCGCAGTCCCGAAGCACGTATAATCCACGTATCGTGGAGTGCTTCGATGTAATAGAAGGAAGGATGTTTTCGGGAGAAAAACAGACCGGCTTGTTCCAATTCGGCCGGATAGAGATAATTCAGTAATACGAAGATGGGAATGAGTATAGGCGTCACAGCCGTTTGGTTGTCATGATTCTGTGTCAGGGTGACGGACACGGTCGCTCCGCAATCATCGCATGTCTGTAAAGGATGGTGATGAGGAGGATCGTTCGGAGAAGTTTCGCCGCACGTATGACAACAGGCATGTTGGGCTCCATCTCCCCAAAAAGACATAAAGCAAACTTTCCCACCATCGTGATGATGATGGGGGGCCGTCGCCGAAAACAGGAAGAATACGCTGCTTATCCATACGACCCATTGCATGATATGTCGTTTATGCTTCATCCGATGGCCTTCTTCCGGAGGACAAAGGTAAACGTTTTTTAAGATGATGACAAATTAAAAACCGTTTTCAGCTCCGAAAAGTCCGAAATCACAACGTCGGCCGTCTCGTTGCCGGCATATGCTTGCCAACCGATGTTTTTGAGCCAGACCGTACGGCAATCGATGGCGGTGGCAGGAACGATATCCTTATCGTATGAGTCGCCGATCACCGCGATATGAGCAGCCGGTATGTTCAGGGCATTGACTCCCAATTGGAATATCTCCGGATCGGGTTTGCGAACACCCACTACCGCCGACTCGATAACGAGCGGGAAATACGCGTCGAGACGGAAATCTTTCAAGACCGTCCGAAGGTTCCCGTAAAAATTGGAGACCATGGCCAGCGGATAGCTGTCGGCCAGCGCCTCGATAACAGGGCGCGCCGCAGCCGTCGACTGCGCAGCGAACGTATAGCAACGCCCGGCCAGACTCCGTTTTAATTCGCGTGAGGCTTCCTTGTCCGACAAATGCCGATTCTCACGAAGCCACTCGATCTGCAAATCGGTCTTAATACGCATCATATCGGCAAACGTATGCTCCGGTTTCACCAAAGGAAGTTGCCCCATCGTCCGCTCGGCATATACGTAAGCCTGCCGGAAAACGTCTTTCGTGACGGGGACAGTTTCCGCCTGATAAGCTTGCCAGATCACTTCCGCCCAATGCAGCCCGTTACTGTCGATCGTACCGCCGTAGTCGAACACAATCCCTTGAATAGCTTTTATATTGATCATTGTTGTTGGTTCTTTAATGAGTGAGTAAAGTCGGTGCAAATACGTTCATGCTTCGTCACCATGTAAACGAGCATGACATTGAGCACCGTCAGTTCGAAGACGAAATAAAGCCATGGCTGATCGATCAAGAGGCTTACGAATAACGCGATAACACGGGTGTTGAACGAAAGCATATTCGTATATTTCATCAACGGTAGACTTTTCGTACGGAAAGCTTTGCGAAACCATTCCGGCGCTTCGCCGTGATAATCGTTCCGGATCACGTCCATCATCTCCTGAAATCGAGGTGTCCATTGTTCTTGTCCGCGTGTGTAACGCAGGTAAAACATCTCGAAGAGTTTGTAGATAAAATCGTGCTTCCATGTCATCTTCTCGAAATTAGCCTTTACAACCGGCGAGTGGGACAGCTCGCTGCCGGCTTTTCCTTTCAGAAAAAGGAGATGGATGTTCCGGTAGTAATCGGCCATGGCAGCTTGTTTGCCGTGAAAGAATCCCGTAATGATGGCTATGAGCCAGATCCATCCGCCCCAGACGGGCATGAGTCGCAAACAAATGGCGACGTAGATAACGAAGAACCAGACATCGCCGCAGAAGCCGTCGAGAATCCGTCCCAACGGTGATTTTTGTCCGGTCATGCGCGCCAGCTGACCGTCGGCGCTGTCGTACATATTGGCCCAGATAAGGAGTAACATCCCGATCACGTTGATTGTCAGTGAAGGGTAGTAAAAACAGATACCGGCGGTAATCCCGATAAAGATTCCCGCCACGGTAACGACATTCGGCGATATGCCCATCCGCTCGAACAGCAAGGCCCATCGATAACCCAGCGGACGATAAAAATGTATATCGATAAACTCTTCCGTATCCAGCGACTTAAGCGTGGATTCCAAATCCTTTTTCGGTGTGTTGCGTGCCATTATGGTTTCATGAAACGGTAAATACATTCGGCGATATGCGGAGCCGCTTCGTCACGGCAAGGCGCAAAGCTCGGCCAGTCGTTGAAGTCGATCAGCCGTACCGTGCCGTCTTCCGATACGATGCAGTCGCCGCCATAAATATGGACGTTTAGCACTTCGGCAGCCTGATTGCACAGTTTCTTCAAATATTCCCGATCAAAGGGAAAGCCTTTGGCGGCACCGTTGATTTGTTCAAGTCCGAACTTTCCGTGATGCATCTCGAACGGATAAAACCAATAGAAGAAATCGGTTCCGTACACACCGTAAAATTTGACCAGATCGCCAATCAGATGTTCGTTGATGACGGCCGACTCGATCCCTCGCACGGCAAACTCATGAAAAATACCTTTGGCCTCTTCGCCATGACGGACGTAGGTCACGTCTTCCCGATGGATGGCGTGGAAATCTCCGCGTTTGATCCAGCAATGATGAAAGCCGGCCTCCTCGAGCGCCTCCGTCGGATCGTCTTCCGTTTGAAGTATCAGGCTTTTCGGATGGGCTATCCCGGCAGAGAGTAAAAGACGCGTCATTTTTTCACGGGTACAGTTTTCGATGCCGTAGCCCGAATTGATGACGCGGCAGCCTTCGTCTTCCATACGTTGTAGTTTACGTACGGTCTGTCGTTCACGCGCCATGTTAAAAACCATATCGGCTTCGATGTCCCGAACCAGCAAGTCTGATTCGATGTATTCGTTTACTGTGCATCCCATACGACGCAGATGAAGGGCCGTCAATGAAAAAATGGCGGCGTCATTTCCTATATGATTCGGGGAAAAACGGTTCCCCCGACGAATACCGGCTACTTTATGCGTATTCATATTGATTGATCATTAATAATCTGACAGGTATGTATCAGGTTAAAAACGTTTCTGCCTTAGCCAAATCACGGATATGATCGACGTCGATAATTTTATCGAACGGATAGGCTTTCAGATGCAAGCCTTCGCTCACCAACAGGCGTTGATAGTTGCGCATCCGTGAGATTCCTTGTGTCATCGCCTGCTCCAACACCGGGAGTGCTGTTTTTTTCAGGCAATAGATACCTCCCGAAACATAACGACACGTCTCGTCTGCCGTATCGAGGAAAGCTTGGATTCTCCCGTCATCGTCTGTCTTTACGTAAAGCGGCTTCTCATCGTCCACGAAGCTTGTAACGGCCATCAAGCCGTCCAAAGTCGATGCTTGCTCGAATGCGCGAATATATCGTGTAAATTCATCTTCCTGAAAAATCGTATCGACAGTAGTCAGACAAAACCGATCGCCGGTCAAAAAGCGGCTTAACGCGTGAAAGCTATGCATCGAACTGGGTGTGGATTGTACCGACAAATGAAACGGTACCGGCAGCGAAAGAGCTTTCAGATGCGTCTGCACTTCCGTCATCTCTTCATTCACGATGATACTGATCGACGTGGCATGATGCCTCAAAAAAATATGAATCAGCCGGTCAATCAAGGGGACTCCGTGTAAACGGATCAAGGGTTTGGGCGTTTTCATTCCTTCCTGAACGAGGCGGGAACCTTCACCGGCAGCGATAATTGCATAATCCATGAGTGCGTTTATTTTTTTGATGGGCAAAGGTATCGCTTTTCCTTCAGATAACGAAACTATCCCAGTAAGCACATCAGTAGCACCTGCACAATAATGACCCGGGTGAACATACCTAACGGATAAACAGTCGCATAAGCGATCGAAGGATTATCTCCGGGTATCGTTTCATTGACGTAGCTTAATGCCATCGGATTAGCCATACTTCCGCACAACATGCCCGAAACCGTTCCGAAATCGATCTTCATGACTTTCAAAGCGATCACCCCAACAACAAGGGTGGGGATAAGGGTCAGTCCTGCTCCGATCGCGATCCACAAAAGCCCTTCGGGACGAAACACCGTTTCGAAGAAATGCGTGCCCGCATCCAGCCCCAGACATGCTAGATACATGGAAAGACCGATCGCACGAAGCATCAGATTGGCGCTGCGCGTTGTATACGTAATCATGTGTATGCGAGGTCCGAATGTGCCCAGTAAAATGCCGACAACAACCGGCCCTGCGGCTAAACCTAATTTTACTGGTGTCGCGATGCCCGGAAAAGAGAAGGGTATGGACCCTAAAGCCAATCCCAGAACAAGGCCGATAAAAATCACGACCAGGTTAGGCTCTTCCAAATCTTGGACGGCATTCCCCAATACTTGCTCTACGTTGCGGATCGCCGCAGCTTCGCCCACGACTGTTAACCGGTCTCCTAACTGAAGCACCAATTCGGGAGTGGCAAGCAATTCCACACCCGAACGAAACACACGGCTGATATTGATCCCATAATGGTTGCGTAGACGAAGAGAACCTAATTTTTTGCCGTTCAATGCCGCACGAGTCACAACAATACGTTTCGAAACCAACTCCGTATCAATGGCATTCCAGTCGATATCTTCCTTATTCCAGTCCGTATTTTCCTGTTGCCCGAACAGGAACGTTAAGGCTTGCACATCTTTTTCCGATGTGATAACCAATAACCTGTCGTTCTTTTTCAAGATCTTCTCCGATGTCGGAATACTTACATGTCCGTCTCTCCATAAACGCGAGATGATAAATTTCAGATCGCTCATCCGGACGATATCCTGAACGCTTTTTTCAAAGACTGCCGGATTATGCACCTGAAACGCGGCGACATATACTTTTTTTAAATCTTCTTTTTCGGCCTTGTTCAGTAATTCCTGACGAACGAGCACTTTCCGAATAAGTAAGACCGCGAAAATCACCCCGACCACCCCTAAAGGATAAGCTACGGCGCAGCCTAAGGCAGGGATGTTGCTATCCAGGCCGATCTGCTTCAAGGTCTGCTGTGCCGCTCCTAAGGCCGGAGTGTTTGTGGTGGCTCCGCAAAAAATACCGACCATATCCGGTAACGATACTTCGGTCAGATACGAAAGCAGAACGGTCAACCCGGTCCCGATCAGGATAAGCGCCATCGATAGCATGTTAAGTGTAATCCCTTCTTTTCGAAACGAATTGAAAAAGCCCGGCCCGACCTGTAAACCGAGAGAATAGATGAAGATGACTAATCCGAAACTTTCAGCATAAGCCAACATCTTATCATCTACGGAAAGCCCGATATGACCGGCTAAAATACCTGTAAAAAAAACGAATGTAACCCCCAAAGATATTCCGCCTATATGTACTTTGCCCAATGCTAACCCTATCGCGACGATAAGCGAAAGCACGACCACCGCTTGCAAGGCGGAGTGTTCTACAAATAAACCATTCAACCAATCCATCTTTACCGATTAAAAGAAGGCACAAAGATAAAACAGTTATGGCGAGAAAGCGGAGTCTGAGATACAAAAAATGTAGAATGAACAGAATATAGGTAAAATAGACTTTTGTTTTTAAAAGAAAAAGGCGACTTTTGCATGAATCATATCATTTAGAACGGTAAGATGAAACTAAGAAGCCTGTTATGTACCTTTTTGTTATGCTTGTTTTTGGGGGCAGGAGAAGGATTTGCGCAATATATGATCCATGTAGAAGGATATATCAAAGATTCATTAACTCATGAAGCTATGCCTGCCGTATCGGTAATGCTGAAAGGAACGACGATCGGCACGGTCACGGACAACAGAGGCCATTTTTCCTTACAGGCCACCTCTCCCGGAAATGTATTGCGTGTTTCGTTTCTGGGCTATGAGGAGGTTGAACTTCCGCTGAAAACAAGTGCTAAAAATAATGTGACGATCTGGTTGAAGCCTACATCTTACGAACTGTTCGATATTGTCGTTAAACCCGGGAAAGAGAAATATTCCAGAAAAAAGAATCCGGCGGTAGAACTTGTTGAGAAGGTGATCGATCGGCGCACAAGCAATGATCCTTGCCAACATGATTACTATCATTATAGTACGTACGATCAGAAGATATTGGCCAAAAATGACTTTAACGAAGAGGAGGCACGTAAGAAAAAACGCTACAAACAGATCGATTTTATTTTCAACTACATCGATACGTCCAGGGTATCGGGCAAACCGATTCTACCGCTTTACAACGAAGAGTTGATTGAGAAAGTATATTATCGGAAGTCACCGACTGCGGAACGTAAAGTCGTACAGGGGGTGAAACGTGCCGGACTGATCGAAATCTTTTCGGAAGACGGGGTTAAACAGTTTATTGAAGAGGTCTTTCGGGAAGTGGATATTTTTCAGGATAATATTCCGTTGTTCCTGAATCGTTTCGTCAGTCCGCTTGCTTCGTTTGGCCCGCTTTACTATAAGTATTACTTGTCCGATACGGTGCTGGTGGACGGTGAGCCGTGTGTCGATCTGGCCTTCGTGCCGTTCAATTCGGAGTCGTTCGGTTTTACGGGACACCTTTATATTACGCTCGATTCGGCTTATTTTGTAAAACGGGTAAAGCTGAATGTGCCGCGGCACATTAACCTGAACTTTGTGGATTTTATGCGGATCGAACAAGAATTTATGCGTACGGACGATGGCACACGGCTGATGACGAAAAACGATATTACCGTCGAATTTAAACTGAGCGCTAAAAGTAAAGGCACATATGCACGCCGCATTTGTCTTTACCGCGATCATTCGTTCGAGCCTCCCGAAGATATGACCGTTTTTCGGGAGAACAATCCGGTGATGGAGACGGAAAATGCCCGAAAACGTTCGGATGAATATTGGCAGGGACATCGGGAGAACGAGAAAGAGATTACGCAGACCTCGGTCGAGAAGATGATGGCGCAACTGCGCGCCGTGCCTGCTTTCTTCTGGACGGAGAAGGTCGTGGGCGCTCTGATTAACGGGTATGTGCAGCCTTGGGAAACGAACAGCCCCGTCGAATTTGGACCGGTGAACACCTTTATCAGCGGGAATGCGCTCGAAGGCGCACGATACCGCTTCGGCGGAACGACTACGACGAATCTTAGCCGACGTTTCTTTGTGGATGGTTATCTGGCTTACGGTGCCGGCGACAAAAAGTTCAAAGGGGATTTGCTGGTTGAATATTCGTTTAACAATAAACAAAGTTTTCGCAAGGAATATCCGTTTCATTATGTGCGTGCCGAATATCGCTACGATATCAATCAGATCGGGCAGCATTACCTCTATACGAACGCGGACAATGTGTTTATGATGCTTAAGCGACGCAAAAACAACCTGATCACCTATATGCAGAAGGCTGAGCTTAGCTATTATCATGAGCATTATAACGGACTCGGGTACGGCATTACGGCTCGTCACCTGACAGAGTGGGCGTCACGTTATGTCCCGTTTACTCAAATTCGTCCTGACGGCGTCACGTCTTTTCCGGTCGATCATTACCGATCGGCACAGTTGGAGGTGAAGTTGCGTTGGGCGCCGAACGAGAAATTCTATCAGTCGCGTAACTATCGCTATCCCATTACGCTCGATGCACCGATCATCACGCTCAGTCATACTTTTGCCCGAAAAGGCATCTTGGGTACCGATCATCATTATAACCGTACCGAGATCGGTGTCCGAAAGCGCTTCTGGATGTCGCCGTTCGGATATGTCGATCTTTACGCGCAAGCCGGCAAAGTGTGGGATAAAGTTCCTTATCCGTTGCTCATCATCCCGAATGCGAACTTATCGTACAGCATCGAACCGGAGACATACGCCTTGATGGACCCGATGGAGTTTATTAATGACCGTTATGCGTCGTGGGAAGTCACGTATTTTATGAACGGAGCTTTGCTGAATCGTCTGCCGCTCATCAAACGCTTGCAACTGCGTGAGGTTTTTGCTTTTCGCGGATGGTATGGCGATCTGAGCGACAAGAACAATCCATGGAAGCCGGGCAATGAAGGACTTTACGTTTTTCCGGAAAACAGCTATTTGATGGAGAAGCGTCCTTATATGGAAATCAGTTGCGGGCTTGACAATATTTTCAAGTTGATTCGGCTCGATTATGTCTGGCGACTTTCTTATCGGGATCATCCGCATACGTCCAATAGTGGGCTAAGGATGAAAATGCAATTTTCTTTCTGAATGTTTTTATTGGATTGCTTGGCGATTTTAAGATTTGTATTTACATTTGTCAGAAAAAAAGTACAAACAACCTAAAGAACACAACAGAATTATGGAAACATGGTGGGGATCGCTCGATCCATTTATGCAAACACTCTGGGGCATCGCAATTTTTGCCTCATTGGTCTTTATTATTCAAAGTGTCATGACGTTCGTCGGCATGGACTCGAATACCGATTTCGAAGCCGACTTTGAGGGGGATATGTCTGTCGATGGCGGAGGGGAATCAACCCCGTTTCAGCTTTTTACGTTTCGTAACTTGATTAACTTTCTGTTGGGATTCAGCTGGACGGCGATTGCCGTGCGTGCTTCTACGGAAAGTACGGCGACGATTTTGATCGCTTCGGTGATTGTGGGGGTATTGCTTGTGGCTGCCGTCATGTTCCTGTTTAAATGGATGAGCGGCATGCAGCAATCAGGCACGATCGATATGAGCGAAGCTGTTGGATGTAAAGGTTCCGTTTATTTGACGGTTCCGCCGCACCGGAGCGGCGAAGGAAAAGTACAAATCACCGTTCGTGGCGCCATCCGCGAATACGATGCGCTGACCGACGGCGAGCGGCTGATGAACGAAACGCCGATTCGGGTCATACAGGTGTTGAACGGCCATACGGTCTTGGTCGAAAGACTTTGAGATAGCTAAGTTATTACTCTAATCATTTATACATTATGCCAAGTTTATATTTAATTGTAGCCATCGTAGCCGTCTTGTTTGTGACGTTCGCTTCGATTCTTTCGCGTTATAAACGCTGTCCTTCGGACAAAATATTAGTTGTGTACGGAAAAACGGGTAGAAATAAGGAAGGGGGAGTCAGTTCCGCTCGCTGTATTCACGGAGGAGCCGCCTTTATATGGCCTGTGTTCCAAAACTATGCGTTTCTCGATTTGACTCCGATTTCTATCGAGTGCAACCTGACGAATGCACTGAGTAAGCAAAACATCCGTGTAGACGTGCCTTGCCGCTTTACCGTCGGTATTTCGACCGAGCCGGAAAGCATGACGAATGCGGCCGAACGTCTGCTGGGACAAAATACACACAATATCCAGAATATTGCGACCGATATTCTTTTCGGACAGCTTCGTCTGGTCATCGCCACGATGGATATCGAGGAGATCAATGCCGACCGTGACAAGTTTCTGGCCAACGTCAGTGCCAACGTCGAGGCCGAGCTTCGCAAGATTGGGTTGAAGTTGATTAACGTGAATGTGACCGATATTCGTGACGAATCAGGCTATATCGAAGCGCTCGGAAAAGAAGCTGCTGCCAAGGCAATCAACGAAGCCAAGAAAAGTGTGGCCGAGCAGAACCGTTTCGGAGAAATCGGTAAAGCCGAAGCCGACCGTGACAAAGACATCCGAATCGCAGAGACCCTGCGTGATACGCGTATCCGTACGTCCGAAGCCAATGCATTGGCCGTCGAAGGAGAGAACAACGCGAAGATTGCCATTGCGAACTCCGATGCTACGCGTCGCGAGAAAGAGGCTGAAGCCGCACGCCGAGCCGTAGCAGCCGAAAAGGTGCAGACTGCAAAAGCGTTGCAGGAAGCTTATCAGTCGGAACGCGAAGCCGAGTTGACGCGTGCCGAACGTGAAAAGGCTACGCAGACGGCGAACGTGGTTGTTCCGGCAGAGATCGAGAAAGAAAAAGCGATCATCGATGCCGAAGCTGAGGCCGAGAAGCTGCGTCGCAAAGCACGAGGTGAGGCCGATGCCATCTTTGCGAAGATGGATGCCGAAGCACGTGGTATTTACGAGGTGCTTACGAAGCAGGCCGAAGGGTACGATCGTCTTGTGCGTGCTGCCGGAAGCGATCCGGATAAGGCGGTTCTGATGCTGATCACCGACAAATTGCCCGAGCTTGTCAAAACACAGGTGGAAGCCGTCAAGAATATTAAGATTGACAAGATTACCGTTTGGGATGGCAATAATGCAGACGGCAAAGGAATGACCTCGACCGCCAACTTTATTTCCGGGCTGATGAAATCCGTTCCCCCGCTGAACGATCTGTTTAACATGGCCGGAATGAATCTTCCGTCGTATCTCAAAGGACAGGACGACAAGACGACGATTCCGCTGAAGCCTGTGGAATCCGAGCCTGCTCCCGAAAGAAAAGAACCGCCCACGAAAAGGTAAAGTGTGAGAAGAAAAAGTCTTTTATCCCCCCGCAGGGCAACCGCATCAAATTCCGAGGAACTGTCCCGACCGACATCCGGCCGGGCACCTTCGGGCAAGATGCCGGCCGAGCCGGAAAAGACCGTGCTTTCACGAACCTTAACATGCTTGAAAAGTAACCCTTGGTCATGGTGTCAAACAAAAAGGACAGCCTGTCGGTCCAAACAATGAAATCCGACAGGCATCGGTTTCCCAACCGATAGGCATAAAAAAAAATCCGATAAGCATCGGTTGCCAATCCGATAGGCATCGGATCCGGAATTTGATGCGGTTGCCCTGTATCCCCCCGAATGTTGTTTGTAGCGTTCGGAGGGATTTTTATATTTATGAGAACAAAAGACAAGGCGCACGGCCGTTAAACGCAGGTTTATGGTAAAACTTTTGTGGGTCTGCGTGGAAATTGAGAAATTATCATGTACATTTGCAGTTCAATTTTTATTTTATGTAAATTTTAAACTCTAACAAAATGGAAAATATCAATTGGTCGGAAATTCCGTTCGGATACATGAAGACGGATTATAACGTAAGATGCTGCTATCGTGATGGCAAGTGGGGCGAGATTGAAATATCTTCGTCCGAAATGATTAATATCCACATGGCCGCTACGTGTTTGCACTATGGTCAGGAAGCATTCGAAGGACTGAAGGCTTTCCGGGGTAAAGACGGTAAAATTCGTGTGTTCCGTATGGACGAGAACGCCAAACGGTTACAATCGTCAAGTCGTGCAATCCTGATGCCGGAATTGCCAGTAGAGAAATTTGAAGAGGCTGTGCGCAAGGTCGTCTTGTTGAACCAACGTTTCATACCTCCCTACGAAAGCGGATCGTCGCTCTATCTGCGTCCGCTGTTGATCGGAACCGGAGCGCAGGTGGGCGTTAAACCGGCTGTCGAATATTTGTTCCTCATTTTTGTCACACCCGTAGGTCCTTACTTTAAGAATGGCTTCCAACCGTCGAAGGTATGCATCATGCGCGGATACGATCGTGCAGCACCTCATGGCACGGGCATGGTGAAGGTCGGCGGGAATTATGCTGCCAGTCTTTTGGCCGGTGAAAAGGCGCGGAAGGGCGGATACGCGGCCGTACTTTACCTCGATCCGAAAGAGAAAAAGTACATCGACGAATGCGGACCTGCCAACTTTTTCGGCATCCGCGGCAATACGTACATCACACCTGCGTCCGAATCTATTCTTCCCTCGATTACGAACAAGAGCCTGATGCAGCTTGCCGAGCAGATGGGCATGACGGTAGAGCGTCGTCCGGTGCCTTTTGAAGAAATCGCGACATTCGACGAAGCGGCCGAATGCGGAACGGCAGCCGTAATTGCCCCGATTTCTCAGATCGACGACCTGGATGAGGAGAAGCAGTACATCATTGCAAAAGATGGAAAAGTAGGGCCTGTTTGTACCCGTTTGTATCATAAGTTGCGTGCCATTCAATACGGTGACGAACCCGACGAATACGGCTGGGTGAAGGTGATTGAATAAAAAAAGTAAAAAAATAACAGAAACATGCAACATTTCGCTCCCGTTTTGCGTCATATGTATAGAATGTTAAAAAACGGAGTACAATGAAATCGAAGAGAATGTTTCTGTATATAGGGGTATTGGCAGCCCTTGCTTTCGCATGGGGGTGTAATGAAGAAGATATGGAAAGTACGGCTGCCGGTACTTCGCTGAAGGTCTACAATATTTACAATTCGGGTTGTTTATCGAATATCAGATCGGAAGAAGCGGAGGCCGCTTTTTCCGATCTGTATGAAACGCTTCGTCTGAAAGCCGTTGAGGGGGGCCGGTTGCAGATCGCTCACGATAGCGTGATTTATAATTGTGCGGCGAAGCTGGAAGTTCGTGTCACCCAGAATGGTGATCAACTTTGGGTGAAGGAGAAAGATGTTTCGAAAAGTAGCGTGCGATGTCTCTGTCCGTATAATCTGAAATATGAAATACCGTTGAGGCACGGAACCTATACGATACGAATCAATGATGGTACCACTTACATGTTTACTCATCATGCGACTACCGATACGGTTATTTTTCTGAGTCTTTCCATGAAAAATGATTTATCTTTCTGATATATGATTTGATATAATCGAAAAAATATCGCTCTTTCTTTTGATCATATCATGTGATCTTTGACCTTCTACGAAAACTGCCAGAAGCAAATGGCAGTTTTTGTGGTTTTTTGCCAACTCGACATTACAATTTCAAATATCTTCGTATCTTTGCCTTCGATTTTTAACAAGGCATGGAGGCTTTTTACCGAACACATCAATATCTATTGGCACATCTCGGCTCGACCGTTCGGCGTGGACTGATGGATGAAATCGACTGGAGCCAACGGTTAATTGGCATCAAAGGCTCGCGTGGAATAGGGAAAACAACGTTTCTGCTGCTGTATGCCAATGAGTTTTTCGGTCCGGAAAATAAGGAATGTCTGTATATCAATCTGAATCATTTCTTTTTTACGGAGCGTACATTGATTGACTTTGCCGGCGAATTTCGTTCGCAGGGAGGAAAGGTATTGCTTATCGATCAGGTATTCAAATATCCCGAATGGTCTCGTGAGTTGAGATATTGCCACGACCATTTCACCGATTTACGGATTGTGTTTACTGGTTCGTCCGTCATGCGTCTCAAAGACGAAAACCCCGATCTGGCAGGGAAAGTTTCGTCGTATTATCTGCGAGGCTTCTCGTTTCGCGAATATCTGAATTTAATGGCCGGTACGGACTTTCCAGTCTATTCGTTCGACGAGGTAATGAAAAATCACGTAGCTATAGCTCGTGAGGTATGTACATCGATCAAGCCTCGTGCTTATTTTCACGATTATCTGCATCACGGTTTTTATCCGTTCTTTCTCGAAAAGCGCAACTATTCGGAAAATCTGCTTAAAACGATGAATATGACGCTCGAAGTCGACGTTTTATACATCAAACAGATCGAGCAGCGCTACTTGACGAAGTTGCGCAAATTGCTCTATTTGCTTTCGCTTCATATGCCTTGTACGCCGAACGTGAGCCAGTTGAGTAAGTTGATTGAGACATCACGGGCAACGGTAATGAACTATATTAAATATCTGCAGGATGCACGGATGATTAATCTGCTTTATGCACCGGGGGAGGAATATCCTAAAAAACCTGTGCGGGCGTATATGTACAATCCCAATCTGATGTACGTGATGAATCAGCAGATACCTGATGATACGGCAGTAAACGAAACCTTCTTTTGTAATCAACTGATTAAAGACAACACCCTAAGCGAGAGTAACCAAAACGCTCGTTTTTTAGTGAATGGGGATTATCATTTTCAGATTGTTCCCGACACGAAAGGAAAATTTAATCCGGATATGTACTATGCCGTCGATAAAATGGAAACAGGAGGAGAAAACCTGATCCCTTTATGGCTGTTCGGATTTTTATATTGAGATAAATAGAATTTAGATGTATATTAATTTGAGAAATTTATGGCAAGAGAAAAGAAATTTTTGACATGTGACGGAAATCAGGCCGCGGCGCATATTTCATATATGTTTTCGGAAGTGGCTGCGATTTATCCGATCACCCCTTCTTCGACCATGGCGGAATACGTAGATGAGTGGTCTGCCTCGGGACGGAAGAATATTTTCGGCGAACCGGTTCTGGTGCAGGAAATGCAATCGGAAGGCGGTGCTGCAGGTGCAGTGCACGGCTCTTTACAGGCCGGTGCTCTGACAACCACTTATACGGCTTCACAAGGTCTGTTGTTGATGATACCGAATATGTATAAGATTGCGGGCGAATTATTGCCTTGCGTATTTCATGTATCAGCACGTACCATCGCATCCCACGCGCTTTCTATTTTCGGGGATCATCAGGACGTGATGGCTGCCCGTCAGACCGGGTTTGCCATGCTGGCCGAAGGCTCCGTACAGGAAGTGATGGACTTGGCAGGCGTAGCCCATCTCGCGACGATTAAGTCGCGTGTTCCTTTCGTTAACTTCTTCGACGGCTTCCGTACGTCGCACGAAATTCAGAAGATCGAAATGCTTGAAGCGCAAGATCTGGCTCCGCTGATCGATCAGCAGGCGCTGGCCGACTTCCGTGCCCGTGCACTGAGCCCGATGAAGCCCGTGGCACGCGGTATGGCCGAAAACCCCGACCATTTCTTCCAGCATCGTGAGTCGTCTAATTCGTTCTATGATGCTGTGCCGGCGATCGTAGAGGAATACATGAACGAGATCAACAAAATTACCGGACGTCATTACGGATTGTTCAATTATTATGGTGCTGAAGATGCAGATCGCGTAATCATCGCCATGGGGTCGGTAACGGAAGCTGCGCGCGAAGCGATCGACTATCTGATGGCTAACGGCGAAAAAGTCGGTTTGGTATCCGTGCATCTGTATCGTCCGTTCTCGGCCAAGCATTTTCTGGCTGCCGTTCCTAAAACGGCCAAACGCATTGCCGTGCTCGACCGTACGAAAGAGCCGGGAGCGAACGGCGAACCGTTGTATCTCGATGTAAAGGATTGTTTCTACGGACAGGAAAATGCTCCGGTGATTGTCGGAGGACGCTACGGATTAAGTTCGAAAGATACAACTCCGGCACAGATTCTCGCTGTGTACGAAAATCTGGCGTTGCCAATGCCGAAGAATCACTTTACCATTGGTATCGTAGACGACGTGACGTTTACGTCGCTTCCGCAGAAAGAAGAAATCGCGTTGGGCGGAGACGGAATGTTCGAAGCCAAGTTTTACGGATTGGGAGCCGACGGGACCGTGGGCGCCAACAAGAACTCGATCAAAATCATCGGTGACAATACCGATAAATACTGTCAGGCGTATTTCTCGTACGACTCGAAGAAGTCGGGAGGATTCACCTGCTCACATTTGCGTTTTGGCGATCATCCCATTCGTTCGACGTATCTGGTAAATACGCCCAACTTCGTGGCTTGCCATGTTCAGGTTTATCTGAATATGTACGATGTGACGCGCGGTTTGCAGAAGAACGGTTCGTTCCTGCTGAACACCATCTGGGAAGATGATGCACTCGCAAAACATCTCCCGAACAAGGTGAAAAGATATTTTGCGAAGAATAATATTTCGGTATACTACATTAATGCTACGCAGATTGCGAGAGAAATCGGGCTGGGTAACCGTACGAATACGATCCTCCAATCGGCCTTCTTCCGTATTACGAAAGTGATTCCGGTGGAACAGGCTGTTGATGAGATGAAGAAATTCATCGTTAAGTCATACGGCCACAAGGGCGAAGATGTGGTGAACAAGAACTATGCAGCTGTCGATCGCGGAGGTGAATACCGTCAGCTTGCCGTAGACCCGGCTTGGGCTAACCTTCCTGATGATGAAAAGGAGAAAAATAACGACCCGGCATTCATCAACGAAGTTGTTCGTCCGATCAATGCGCAGGACGGCGATTTGTTGCCCGTATCTGTTTTCAAAGGACGCGAAGACGGAACATGGGATCAAGGTACGGCTTATTACGAGAAGCGCGGTGTGGCGCCTTTTGTGCCCGAGTGGAATTCGGAAAACTGTATTCAGTGTAACAAATGTGCGTATGTTTGTCCGCATGCCTCCATACGTCCGTTCGTACTCGACGAGGAAGAACAGAAAGGCGCAAATTTTGAGCAGCTGAAAGCTGTCGGTAAAATGTTTGACGGAATGACCTTCCGCATACAGGTCGATGTACTCGACTGTCTGGGTTGCGGCAACTGTGCCGATGTATGTCCGGGCAAGAAAGGCGAAAAAGCATTGACGATGAAACCCATCGAGAGCCAGTTGCCACAGGCGGAAAACTGGACGTATTGTGCGGACAAGGTAAAGAGCAAACAGCATTTGGTAGATATTAAGGCCAATGTAAAGAACTCGCAGTTTGCTACGCCTCTCTTCGAGTTTTCGGGTGCATGCGCCGGTTGCGGTGAAACACCGTATGTGAAATTGATTACGCAGCTCTTTGGCGATCGTGAGATGGTAGCTAATGCCACGGGATGTTCGTCGATTTATTCCGGTTCCGTACCGTCGACGCCTTATACGACAAATGAGAAGGGACACGGTCCTGCCTGGGCGAACTCGCTGTTCGAAGACTTCTGCGAATTCGGTTTGGGTATGGAATTGGCCAACGAACAGATGCGTGGACGTATTGTCCGGCTGTTCACTCAGGCTATTGAAAGTGATCATACGCCGGCCGATGCGAAGGGATTGATGCAGGAATGGATCGACCACATGCACGATGCCGACAAGACGAAGGAATTAGCACCGCAGTTGGAAGCCGTGATCAACGGGGGAGCCGAGTCCGGTTGTCCGGTATGTAAAGAACTGCAAGGGCTTTCAAACTATCTGATCAAGCGTAGCCAGTGGATTATCGGTGGCGACGGTGCCTCTTACGATATCGGTTACGGTGGTCTTGACCACGTGATTGCTTCAGGTAAGGACGTGAATATCCTCGTGCTCGACACGGAAGTGTATTCGAATACGGGAGGTCAGTCGTCGAAAGCTACGCCGGTAGGGGCTATTGCGAAGTTTGCCGCTTCCGGAAAGCGTGTGCGTAAGAAAGATCTCGGTCTGATGGCTACGACTTACGGCTTTGTTTATGTAGCTCAGATTGCTATGGGGGCCGATCAGGCGCAGACGCTGAAAGCGATCCGCGAAGCGGAAGCTTATCCCGGTCCTTCGCTGATCATAGCCTATGCTCCGTGTATCAGTCACGGTCTCCGTGCGGGTATGGGTAAGAGTCAGGAAGAAGAGGCGCGAGCTGTGGATTGCGGTTACTGGCACTTGTGGCGCTACAATCCGCAGTTGGAAGAAGAAGGAAAGAATCCGTTCCAGCTCGACAGTAAAGAGCCGAAATGGGAAGATTTCCAAGACTTCCTGAAAGGTGAAGTACGCTTCTCGTCCGTAGCCAAGCAGTATCCGAAAGAAGCTGCCGAGTTGTTTGCCGCAGCCGAAGAAAATGCGAAATGGCGTTATCGCAGCTATCAGCGTATGGCGTCGGAAGACTGGAGCAAGTAAGAAATTTGGTACTGAACGATAGAGAAAGAGGATGTGTCCGTAAAACGAAAAAGTTCGGGCACATCCTTCTTTTCTTTTTATATCCAGCTATAATTCTACTTCTACGGTTGCAGAGCCGTGACCTTCGTCTTTGCCGTGTAATTTCTTGTTTACCCAAATCTCGACACGCAGCAATACAGTCTTATCTTCATCGTAACGAGCATTTAACCAGACTTTTTTGCCTTTTGGATGTTTTACCGTCTACTTGGTTTCCCACTTATCTCTGACGATTAATCCTCGGATATCGTGTTCCGTTCTCGTTACGTCATTGATGATTATTGCCTAGTAAGGAGTGTTGCTGAAAACTTTTTCAACGACGACCGTATATTCATCGTCGTTGTTGGAGCATGAAACAAGTATACAACATGCTGCCATAGTCAATAAAATAAAAAAGATTTTGTCTTCATTGTTTTATATTCTTATTGTACAGATATCGCGAATTGTACGGTCCCTGTATTTTTCCGGTTCGATTTTGAAGCATGCTATTTTAGGAACTAAAACATTTAGTAATTGAACGAGATATTTCTCTTTCTCGTCTTCATTGGCTATACTTTTCAGCTCTATAACTTCCACTTTTCTTTCCGGAGACGTATTGAAATCTTTAAACATGTTCTCGGAGCAGAAACCCTGTGGAGGAGAGACAGCTCTTGCAATACATCCGACATAAGGAAATGTTCTTTTTCGGTAAAAAGGTTTTGTATTCTTGATTTAATTTTTTTATATGAGAAATTTTTATATTCTTGGTGAAAAGAAAAAGATGTTTTATTTCGATTGATCCCTAAAAATAGGAATTTCTTTCAGGTGAAGGGACGAAGGTGATATGCTTTGTTATTCAATTATTAGCATCGGATAAATAATTGGAAAGTCTGAAAAAACATCTTCGAGGTCAGTATATGCGTTGTCTGAATAGTCCATTTCCTTCGTTTCCAAATCTTTTTTGCATGGCAATAGGAGTAGTTGTCCGATAAAAATTAGGGGGGCAGTTAGAAATGAATTTACAAGGGAAAATAATTGGGGAAAAATACAAAAGAGGCAGAGCCTCATCGTTGATGATGAGAAGCTGCCTCTTTCAAGCTATGTAAAACAGAATTACGCGGTAGCTACTGCCGAAGCATGCTCTGTCGTTTTAAATTTACGTTTCTGAATTTCATATGCGATTGGCGTGGCTACGAACAGCGTCGAATAGGTTCCGACGATTACCCCCAACAGGATAGCAAATGTAAAACTCTGAATCGTAGAACCACCCAGCAGGAAGATGATCAAGACAACGATAAAGGTCGAGAGTGACGTACTGAAGGTACGTGCAAGCGTTGAGTTCAATGCATCGTTGATCACCTGATAACGGTCGCGTTTGGGATACGTTTGAATCGTTTCGCGGATACGGTCGAAGACAACCACCGTATCGTTGATCGAGTATCCGATCACGGTTAGAATGGCTGCAATAAACGTCTGGTCTACCTCCATCGAGAATGGCATGATCTTCCACAGCAACGTGTAGAGTGCTATGATACACAATGTCGTTACTGCTACGGATACGAATACGCCGACTGAGAAGGCTACGTCGCGGAACCGAACGAGGATATACAGCGCCATACAGAACATGGCAAAAATTACGGCCATGAATGCACTGTTCTTAATGTCATCAGCCATGCTCGGTCCTACCTTCTGCGAACTCTGAATATGGTCAGAGGTAAACTGTTCGAACGTCGTACCTTGCGGCAAGAACGATTGCAGACCCGCATACAGTTTGGCCGTAATATCATCGTCTACATCCGTGGCGTTGTCGTCAATTCGATAGTTTGTCGATACACGTACCTGGTTCTGTGAACCAATGGTAATGACACCGACTGACCCACCTTGCAATTGCGGTTCGAGTGCCGAACGGATTTCGTCCGTTCGCACATCTTTGTCGAAGCGAATCACATAGTTACGTCCTCCCGTAAAGTCGATACCGTTATTCAAGCCTACGGTGAACATCGAAACCGTACCGAGGATAATGATGCTCAGCGGAATCAGATAACCGATTTTACGCTTTCCGAGGAAGTTCACTTTCGGATTAGTCAGAATATTTTTTGACAGCGAAGTCGTGAAGGTCAGATTCTTGATCTTATCTTTCGCCAATAACGCTTCGTATACGAGACGGGTCAGGAAGACAGCCGTGAGGAATGATGCGATCAGACCGATAATCAAGGTCGTGGCGAATCCGCGGATTGGGCCTGTTCCGAACACGAATAATACGATACCTGTGATGACAGTTGTCAGGTTCGCATCGAAAATTGCCGAGAAAGCGTTTGAGTAACCGTCAGCAATGGCTTTAGCCAGTTGTTTGCCGCTACGCAGTTCTTCTTTTGTGCGTTCGTAAATCAACACGTTGGCATCGACGGCCATACCCAGTGTAAGCACCATACCGGCGATACCCGGCAGCGTCAATACAGCTTGGAACGATGCGAGAATACCCATGGTGAAGAAAATGTTCAGCACCAATGCACCGTTGGCAATCATACCCGGTACAAGACCGTAGATGGCGCACATGTATATCATCAAAATAATCAGAGCCAGCACGAACGAGATAACTCCCGCCTGAATAGCTTCATGACCGAGCGAAGGCCCTACGATATCTTCCTGTACGATATTCACCGAAGCAGCCATCTTACCTGATTTCAGTACGTTGGCCAAGTCTTTTCCTTCATCCTGCGTAAAGTCGCCCGTAATCTGCGATTGTCCGCCGGTAATTTCCGTCTGAACGGTCGGGGCAGAATAAACCATTCCATCCAGCACGATCGCGATGCTTCGTTTAATATTTTCTTTCGTCAGACGCGCCCATTCACGTGCTCCTTCGGCATTCATCGTCATGCTCACCTGATACTGCGAACGTCCGATCTGCTGTTGTGCGAAGTCGGCCACGGCATTCGTCACGACGTCGCCACTCATGGCCGGCGTGCCGTCGCGGTTTGTTACTTTCAGCGCATACAACTGGTAGAACTGGTCGTTCTCATCCATTGCTTTGACGCCCCAACGGAAGATAACGTTGTTCGGCAACACGGCTTTGACCTGTGACATATTCAGATATTCTGAAATCTTATCCATATCTGTTTTTCTCGCATAGCCTACTACCGGTCCGGGGATCAGGTAACGTCCGGTTGGGTCTACGTTCAGTTGCAACAAAGCAAACAGCGGATGTTGTTTGGCATATTCTTCGAGCGACATGTTGGCTTCGGGCGTTTGCTGCTCCTCACTTCCCAACTGTGCGATCAGCGAGTCGGTGGCTTGTGAGGCCGTCGTGTCGGCTGGCGCCGCCGATTCGGGAGTCGTCACGGATGCAGCAGTCGTGTCGGCTGGCGCCGCCGATACCGGTGTCAGAATGCGTGCCAGTACTTGGTCGGCTGCCATCAGTTGCTGATTGATCTCCGTCAGGTTATACGTTTCCCAGAATTCGAGGTTGGCACTTCCCTGCAAAAGTTTGCGCACACGTGCCGGCTCTTTTACACCCGGCAATTCGACCAAAATACGTCCGGCAGTTTCGAGACGCTGGATATTGGGCGAAACAACCCCAAAGCGGTCTATACGCGTACGTAATACATTAAAGGAGTTGTCGATGGCGCTTTGCAGCTCTTCTTTAAGTACGGAAACAACATGAGCGTCAGAACTTTGCGGGTTAATTTTTTCTTTCAATTCAAACGTGCTGAAAAGCGCTGACAAATGTGCACCCGGATCCAGCTTCTTATACTCTTCGGCGAACAGATCGACAAAGTTTTTCTGGCTGGTTGCCTGACGGGCATAGGCAGCTTCCAACGCTTTGTTGAAATTGGCATCCTGATTGTTGTTGGCCAGCGAACGGATGACATCCGGTACGTTGAGCTCCAATACAACGTTCATTCCACCTTTCAGGTCAAGTCCTAAGGTTACTTCCATCTCCCGGCACTGTTTCAACGTATAAGCGCCAAACCAAACTTTTTTGTTGGCTAACGAGTCTAGATAAAAACTCTCCTTCGACGAGCTTCCGTTTGCATACTCAGCCGCCTCTTTATAATATTTTCTCGTCACAAATGAGAAAGAGAGATAATAGAGGCAAACCAGCGTGAGCAATATCGCAAAAACTCTCACAAATCCTTTGTTTTGCATTTGAAATTCTTGATTTATATGTTATTTGTTCTTATTCCTCTTTTTTTAGGGTGCAAATATAGCGTTTTTTCATTAGTTAATGACAAAAACGGAATTAATTCTTGTTTTATGCGAAGGGAAACGAGGATTGAAATTGGGGGCAAAATTTAGGAACTTCTATAAAAAAGAAATGGTTGTCTCACGACAACCACAATCTTCATTGTTAACCTTAAATCTAATACCATGAAAAACACGATGCAAAGATAAGGCGTTTTATGCTATCCAACATAATTCTTCGGCAGAAAAACGCATTGTGTTAGCTTTATTTAACTCTTTTGTCGGCTCCCCACATCAATTTATCACGTAAAGTTTGATAAAAAGTCTGGTTGTACCGGTTTATAATATGTATCGAAAAATCCGCTTTGGAAACGGAAAGTCTTACATCTGTGGGGCAGCTTTGCGAACGCCCGTCGAGGGAGATCAGAAAGGAATTGGTCCGACTTTCGATGTTTAACGAAATTTTATACGATCCGGGCACCACGAGCGGGCGGACATTTAGGCTGTGCGGTGCCACAGGACTCAATACGATGTTATCGCTCTGCGGCAAAATGATGGGACCGTTGACACTCATCGAATAAGCTGTAGAGCCGGTGGGTGTTGCAATGACTAACCCGTCGGCCTGATAGGAGGTCAGGTATTCGTCGTTCAGGCTTGTGTGGATCGTGATCATCGAAGAGGTCTCACGTTTCAAAATGGCCACTTCGTTAAGGGCGCAGTTGTAGCCTTCAAACGTATGCTTGTCCATATCCAGACGGAGCAGCATCCGTTCTTCTATATTATAATGTTTATGATAAAGTTCGTCGAGTGTTTCCTCAATCTGGTCTGCCCCGATATCGGCCAGAAAACCTAATCGTCCCGTATTGATGCCTAAAATCGGGATGTTCTGCCTGTTGATCTGCTCAGCCGTGCGAAGAAATGTCCCATCGCCTCCTACACTTAATGCGATATCCAGATCGAACGGGGGGGCTTGAAGGACGCCGTTAATCGTGGGGCATACTTCGGGAAACTCGGCCAGGAATGCGTCGAAATCGTGTGAAACATAAACTCTCGCGTTCAATACGGCTAACTTTTTGAATAATCTGCGAATCAACGGCAATTTATCCGTGTGATGTCCACTACCGAATAATCCAACTTTCATTTTATAAATCTTTTACACCGAATTTCTTTAATAATTCCCCAATTCATCCTACATTTGCATGTATATTTGTCGACAAATATAAGGAAAGTGAACGAAATAAGACATATCTTGCATGGTAAATTTAAGTGTGAACATCAATAAGACGGCTACTCTGCGTAATGCGCGAGGTGGAAATATGCCCGATGTGGAACAGATCGCCAAAGACTGTGAATCATTCGGTGCTCAGGGTATCACTGTTCATCCCCGTCCCGACGGCCGGCATATCCGGTACAGCGACGTTTATGCCATTAAGCCGAATATTCGTACCGAACTGAATATCGAAGGATATCCCAGTGCGTCATTTATTGACCTGGTGTTGGATGTGAAGCCGACACAAGTTACCCTGGTACCCGATGCTCCCGATGCCTTAACCTCCAATGCGGGATGGAACGTACGGGAGCATTTCGAATTGTTGAGCGAGTTAACAGAGGTATTCAAGCGAAACCGCATCCGCACATCTATATTTGTCGAAACGGATTTGCCGAACCTCGAATGGGCAGCTCAAACGGGGGCGGACCGTATCGAATTGTATACTGAACCGTATGCACAGCGATATGACACGGACAGGGAGGCTGCCGTAGCCCCATTTGTTGAAGCAGCCAAGTATGCGCATGAGCTTGATCTCGGTATCAATGCCGGCCATGATCTGAACTTGCAGAATCTATCTTTCTTCGTGTCGCGCGTGCCGTGGCTCGAAGAAGTGTCCATCGGCCATGCTTTGATCTGTGACGCGCTCTATTACGGTTTGAAAGAAACGATCTGCCTCTATAAAAACTGCCTGAAGCAGGCATAGAAAAAAGAACAAAAACAAAACATAAAACAGAAAAACGTATGAACATCTTAGCAGTATTAGCACAAGTGACACCTACTCCGGCCGACACAGCCCCGATGGAACTGACGACGGGCACCGTCCCGACGGAAGCGCAATTGAATATTATTGATTTGGCACTGAAAGGCGGATGGGTGATGGGCGTTCTCCTCGTCCTCTCTTTAGTCGCAATTTATTTCTTTATTCAAAGAGTCTTGGTGATCCGTCAGGCGGCCAAGAGTGACGAAACGTTTATGAACCGGATTCGGGATTATGTATATGAAGGAAAAGTCGATTCGGCGCTCAACTTGTGCCGTACCACCCATACGCCGTCAGCCCGTATGATCGAAAAAGGAATTATCCGTTTGGGGCGTCCCACGAACGATGTGCTCGCGGCGATCGAGAATGCCGGAAATATCGAAATTGCCAAGTTGGAGAAAGGTTTTCCCGTGCTTGCAACGACAGCAGCCGGTGCTCCGATGATCGGTTTTTTAGGTACGGTGACCGGGATGGTACATGCTTTTTACGATATGGCCAATGCCGGGACGAATGTCGATGTATCGTTGCTCTCGGGTGGAATCTATGAAGCGCTGGTTACAACGGTAGGCGGTCTGGTGGTAGGCATCATCGCTCTCTTTGCGTACAACTATTTGGTATCACGTGTAGATAATGTCGTCAATCAGTTAGAGGCCAGTACGATGGAGTTTATGGACTTACTGAACGAACCGGCAAGCTGAGTATCATGGCGTTGAAACGAAAAACAAAAATCAATGCGGCGTTCAGTATGGCTTCGATGACGGATGTCATCTTTCTGTTACTGATCTTTTTTATGGTTACGTCGACGGTGGTAGTACCGAACGCGATCAAACTGACTTTGCCTCAAGCTCAGAAGCAGACGGCTGCGAAACCGCTTACACGGGTTACCATCGATGCGGCCGGGAAATACTATGTTGCGGCCGGGAAGCAGCGCGAGCGGATGGTCACATTCGACGAAATCACGCCTTTTCTTCAGGAGCAGTACGCTCAGGAGCCTGATATGTTTGTGGCATTATATGCCGATGAAACCGTTCCTTATAAAGAAATCGTGAAGGTGCTGGATATTGCGAACGAAAATAAATTCAAAGTCGTATTGGCCACCCGTCCTCCATCTCATAGGCCATGAAGTTTGAAAAGAACGATATCATAGCGCTGATCGGCTCGATTATCTTTCATTTGGCGCTCTTCCTTTTCCTCTATTTTACGGTACTTAAAACGATTGTTCCGGAGGAAGATGGCGGTGTTATGGTGAATTTCGGCAATATCGACCTCGCAGCTGGACGGTTTGAGCCGCGCGGTGAACCTGCTTCGTCCGATATGACAGCCGCTCCTCCACCACAACCTGCTCCTCCTACGCCAGCCGAAGAAATGATCACGCAGGACATGGAAGAATCCGTCTCACTCACCAATAAGAAGAAGGAGGAAGAACGGAAAAAGAAGGAAATGAAAGAACAGGACGAGGCTCGTAGAAAGGACGCGGAGCAGCGCAAGGCCGAAGCAGAACGCAAGAAACAGGCTGATGAACAGCGGCGTAAGGAACAGGCAATCCGTGACCGTGTAGCCGGTGCTTTCGGGTCAACCGGAGGCAGCGAGAACAGTAATCAGGGCGATGCGGCCAGCGGCAGCGGCAATCAGGGAAGCCCGTTCGGCAACTCCGACAGCGGAGCGAACGAAGGAGTGGGCGGTATCGGTTCATTCAACTTGAACGGACGTTCCATTGGTGCGGGAGGCTTGCCCAGACCGGCCTATACCATTCAGGAAGAGGGGCGGATCGTGATCAATATCACCGTCGACCCGCGGGGCAACGTGATCATGGCCGAGATCGGTAAAGGTACGAACATCGACCATGCCACAATGCGAAAGAGTGCGCTCGAAGCTGCGCGGAAGGCGAAGTTTAACAGTATTCAGGGCACGAATAATCAGAGCGGGACGATTACGTACCGCTATTCATTAAGATAAAACACATGTAATAACCATTCAAAAACTTATAAATGATGAAAAAGGCTTATGTATTTTTAGCAACCGGCTTTGAAGAAGTCGAAGCCATCGGTACGGTCGATGTACTGCGCCGTGGAGGAATGCACGTTGTAACGGTTTCGATGACCGGAAACTTGACGGTTAAGGGAGGCCATGATATCCCTGTCGTTGCCGATGCGCTATTTGAAGATCTCAGCTATGCTGATGCCGATGTGCTCGTGTTGCCCGGCGGAGGGCCGATGCTCAACGATTACGAGGCATTGAAGAAGGAAATCGTCCGTCATCACGAGGCCGGCAAGCCGTTGGCTGCTATTTGTGCAGCTCCGCTTGTTTTCGGCGGGCTGGGACTGCTTGAAGGGAAGCGTGCGACGTGTTATCCGGGGTTTGAAGAGTATCTGAAGGGAGCAACCGTAGTGAACGCGCCGACAGTCACCGATGGCTCAATCATTACGGGTCGGGGACCGGGGCTGGTTTTCGATTTCGGATTGGCTATTTTGGAGCATCTTGAAGGGCTCGAGTCGGCTGAACAAGTCGCCAAAGATTTATTATTGAAATAAAAAAGCCGCTTCACGCGGCTTTTTTATGTATGACAGGTGAGCGTTTTATTCTTTGACTTCTCCGATCTCTCCGATAAACAGAATGACGCCGGTGCTCTTTTCGCGTATGGCAAAAACAAACGGCCGATCAATATGGAAAGGAACGGGGGAAGGACCGACGGATGTATTTTTTGTCTCTACAACGGTTACGGCCGCTGCTTCCGTACCTTCTTCGTCGACTTGCACAAATGTTTTATGGATCACGCGCGAAATGAATATTGGGATATCGGTGATACCGGAAAAATCGGCGGATGTTGTAAACGGTACGTTCATTCCCATCTCCGGCAGAATCTTTTTCTCGAGCTGGTATTTACATTCCGTCTTGAAGCGCGGCATACGCAGAGATATTTGCGTTGGGTGAATGCCTTTTGTAATCACATCCCAATGCTTGTTGTCGAGCTGTTCGATCACGTCGCGCGTCGTTTTGCCTTCGTTCGGCAGCATCACGATCATGCTGAACGCCTTGTTGCCGTAGTCCATCTCAAGGTACCGGCACCGTTCGTCGGTCGTGTAGCCAAGAGTGCTTGTCTGCGCCATCATGCTGACTTCCTGTGTGGTACCGTCCGCTTTACGGAAAGAAGCACGTTGGGTATCGCTCTTTTTAAACCGGGTCATCCAGATGCCTTTGAAATAAACGGCATTGATCAGATACATAAAAGCGTTTTCCGGAATGTTGTCCAGCACCTCGGTGATTTTGTTGTTCGTTTTTTTCGCACACCAGCCGTTAATGGCCGGAAGAGTGGCGGGCGATGAAAAATCGACGGCTCTCACCTCCGCGTCGTAGTACGTGCGATTAGCCTGAATAAACGGCTCTTTAACCGATGCTTCCTGTTTGTACCAGATCGAATTGGCCATCCCGATCGTGGTCGAAGGGTCTACTTTGAGGAGTGCTTCCCGTAGCGAACGACTGTATTCGTTGATGTCCTCCATCGTATAACCGGTTTCGCGCAGTGCGGTTTTCATCTCATCGGCCGTGGTGCCGGCGGCGCCGTTCAGCGTCATGTTCAGCGCCATGCTTACGCTCAGCGGCGAGATAAAAACATTCGCTTCGGTCGTGTGCTTGCGCGTCGTTCGTAGCAGATCGAAGGCGAAGGCGTTGTCTTTTTCTACCTTCTCTGCCTTTTTCAAGACGATGGGCTGGGCCTCGGTCAGAGGCTTGGGTGTTTCATGATCGGAAGTACAGGCGCCCATTAAAGCCATGATCCCGATACCAATCCATTGTGTTTTCATCTCAATCGATTTTTTTGTAAAACGTTTTTTAAAATGATCTCTATACCTTGACGTGTAAAAGGGCAAAAACGTTGCAATGTCGGTTCAAAAAAATGATGACGTGGTTCGTTTGGACAGATAAGAACAGCTTTGCAGCAGAGCAACGTCCGAAATCACAAACTTTTTATGTAGTTTTGCGCAACTTATACGGAAAAGCGTTTGGCATCATTTGTTTGCGCGAAGATATGATGCGTCTGAACGTATTATTTTGAGCAGGATAATGATATGAAATTACGAGATATAGCGGTGATGGGAGTGTGGTTGCTGACGGCTTGCCGGCCGGAAAGGCCGGTGACTTCGTCAGTCATGATCGATTTGGAAAAACCTTCGCAGCCGGTGCAGGAAGCGCTGTATGGTGTGACGTTGGAGGAGATGAATCACGCTGTTGAGGGGGGAATTTATGCGGAGATGATCCGTAACCGCAGTTTGGAGGATGGGGCTGTGCCTTACGGCTGTTCGTACGATGCGTCGCGGAACGTGATCGTCACGCCCGCCGGTTGGCGGATTCCTTTCGTTTCGCCCTGCGCCCTTCCGGGATGGCGAGCGCTTTCGTCCAATACTTCGCTGATGATCGATACGCGTGATCCGTTGAATGAAGAGAACCGCCGTTCGCTGTTTGTGCAAATCGCCTCTTCGGGAGGGTCGGGAGGCGTTGTGGCAGAAGGTTTTCACGGTATTTCGATCGTTGGGGGCGAGCGGTACGACTTGTCTTTCTATCTACGCGGCAGATATGGGCGGAAGATCTCGGTTGCGCTGCGCGACACATTGGCCGGCCGGTTGTTGAGCCAACCTTATGTCGTCGACATGCCGGAAGCGTGGATGCGCTTTCGCCATACCTTTACGGCGACGGACAGCGCACCGAATGCGACGCTGGTATTTGAAGCCGACAGCGGTGTATCGTTCCACCTCGACGTGGTTTCGTTATTTCCCCAAAAGACGTGGAAAGAGCGTCCGAACGGTCTGCGTGCCGATCTGATGGAGGCCGTGGCGGAGCTTTCGCCGGCGTTTGTCCGGTTCCCCGGAGGAGCTTTCGCCGAGAGCTACACGCCTGTCATGATTCCTGATTGGGAGGGGACTGTCGGCCCCATCGAGTCGCGTAAGCCTCTTTGGAGCATCTGGGGCTACGGCACGACGAACGGTGTCGGATTGTATGAGTATCTTCAACTGTGTGAAGACCTCAACGCCCGACCGGTCTATGTAATGAACGCCGGGGTGCTGAACCAGCGCTATCGTTCCCTTTACGAAGATATGAGGAATATGGGGCTGTTGGCGCTCCGCGCGGCAGGGGCCGTGGCGTATGCGAACGGACCGGCCACTGACCCGCAAGGAGGAGCACGCCGTGCCGCTCATGGACATGCCGCGCCCTTCGGATTATCGGCGGTGTCGTTCGGCGACGCGAATCACGGAGAGGAATATGTCCGTCGCTATCGTTTTCTGAGGCGCGCTCTCAGGGATACGTTTCCGCAGATGGCCGTCATGGCCGGTGACTCGGCGGCGGTTCGAGATTTTCGTGAAGACCGGATCAATATGCGTTATCTGATGAGCGCCGATCATTTGATCGCGAGCAGCTCCTGTCTCGAAACGAAGGTCAGAGGATCGCGTAGAGCGAGCCTGTTCGTGGGGGCTTTCGGCACGGCTTGGGGACGTGAGGGCGGCACCATGCGTGCCGCGGTAGGGGAGGCGGCTTTTCTCGTCGGTGTAGAACGTAATCCGGCGCATATCTGCGGCGTTTCCTATTCACCGTTGTTGGGACATGCCGGTTTCCCTCTGAACGGTACACCGGCCATTCTCTTCGATGCGTCGCGTGTGGTCAAAACACCTTCATACCATGTCTTGCAAATGTTTGCCCGAAACCGCGGAAAAGAAGTGTTGGCAACAGAAGTGAATACGTATCGCAAACCGTTGGTGACTTGCGGCCGGGCATCGGTCGTTTTTTCGGGCGATGAATTTGAGACAAGCGAAATAGCACTGAATGAAGCGGTACAGTCGATCTTCTCGGAAAAAGAGAAGCCGTCCGACGGAGCGAAATATCGGTTATTCGGCGACTCGACGATGTCTAATTATACCTTCTCGGCTCGTATCCGGCCGCTAAAAAACGGGGCAACCATGCGATTGCAAGTACGCGATAACGGTCTGACCGACGAGCGACGCGACGCAATCTCGCTCGTACTGACCGACAGTACCGCGGTGCTGTATCGTTGTGCCGGAACATGGCGGCAACCGCTTACGGAAACTGTTCCCCTCTCGCTCTCGAAGGATGCGTGGAGCATGGTACGGATCGAGTGCCGGGACGAGACGATCCGGTGCCGGATCGGTCAGGTTGAACTGCCGGAAGCGACGGTGCCGCTTATGCCGTCCCTGCTCTCGGTGGCCACGTACGATCCGGAGACGGATACGATCATCCTGAAAGTCGTCAATACGACGATGCATGAAGAATGGACTTCGTTGGATGTGAAAGGCCGGAAAGTAGAAGACGAGGCCGAGCTGCTCCGGCTTTCGGCACGCCCCGACAGCCGTAACACCTTCAAATATCCCGATGCAGTGATGCCCGTGAAACAGACGATACGCTTTCGGACGCAGCGCCCGATACGTTACGGGTTTCCTCCTAATTCGGTAACGATTCTCAGGCTGAAGGTCAAGGAGTGAACAGCCGCAACACTTATAGCCTCGTTTCTTATCAATCCCGGCACAAAGGGCGGAACTTTACAGATAAGAAACGAGGCAAACAGATCGCCAAAACGGCCGACGATAGCCTTCCGTTCTATTGAGACTGAGGAACGTTAGTTACTTCCGTATCCCGGATTCTGCAGCATATTAGGGTTCGTATCCATTTCTTTCTTCGGGATGGGCAGTACGATCATGTAAAAATTCCAGTCATACTCCATGTAGGGTGTATCATGCTTTGTTCTGCTCAGGTTACGATCCTCTACATCTTTACGTTTTACCTTCATTCCGTTACGAATCACGTCGTACATGCGATGTCCCTCACCGACCAGTTCTTTGCGCCGTTCGTTCAGGACGTCTTCGACGGTCAGGCTCTTCCCTTCGACCGTGTTGGCCGGATTGGCGCGTTTGACGATCGCGTCAAGGTATTTCACGGCGGCCTTGTTGTCACCCGTCTTGACGGCCGCTTCGGCTGCATTCAGGTACGTTTCGGAGAGGCGCAGCAGCGGAATATTCGCATCCTGAATCGCCTCATTCTGTTGCGGCTGGTACTTGTTGACGTAGGCATAGTATTTTTTGTCGAAACTCAGCAGTTTCAGACGCACGTCTTTCGGATCTTCCTTGAGCAGGTGATAAAACGAGCACGTGATGCAAATGTCGTCGTAGCCGTCTTTCGAACTGAGGTATCCCATGCTTTCTTTGCCTGGCGTATCCGTCGTCAGGTTCACGATTTCGAACAGCACCTCGCCCGGATTGGCAGCCGATGCGTCATGACTCCATGCTGTCGGGTATGCTTCGTTCGTCCACAAGGCATATCCGTTCTTTTGTGCGCCCTCGATGGCTTCCGCAGCTGTTTTCAACGCCAGAGCGTTCTCGTTCTTGTATAGGTAGACGCGGCTTAAGAGCGTCATGGCCGCCCATTTATTGATTTTCCCTTTGTTGAATTGGCTACCCAGCAGCGCGACGGAGGTCGTCAGGTCGTCGATGACTTTGGCATAGCACTCGGCTACGGTATTGCGCGCGGGCTTACTGTGGATGTCCGGAAGGGTTTCTACGATCGCTACGCCCAACGACGCCCCGTTGTCTTTCGTGTACGGATAGCCGAAGATACGCGTCAGATCGAACAGTGCCATGCCTCGAATGGCTAATGTTTGTCCTTTCAGATCGTTAGCATATGCCTTTTCTTTTTCATTGACGGTGATCTTGTCGATGTTTTGCAGAATCAGATTGCAATTTTGAATGATGAAATAGAGGTACGACCAATGGCTGGAGGGGCCGTTGTCTTTCGTGAAATTGAAACGGTAATAGTTCGCTACGCGCTTCGTAGAGCTGACGGCTTGCATATCATCGCCTGTCGCATCGCCATAGTAAACGAGTCGTCCCGAATAGGCGTCGGAATGTTGCATGGTGCTGTAGATGCCGTTCAGCGTAAATTCGATGTCTTTGAGTGACCGGATGCTGGTTTCGGTATCGATCGAGGTGGAAGGTTCGAGGTCTAACCAGTCGTTACCGCACGACGTTATGGAGAACAGGATGGAAATGATCCATAGGTATTTGAATTGTTTCATGATGTTGAATTTTTATCGAGTTAGAAATGCATGTTGAATCCGAATGTGACCGTCCGTAAAGGGGGAGTACCCCAAATGGCGGTACCTCCGCTGACGGCTTCCGGGTCGTAATAATCGTATGCCGCCCATGTCCAGAGGTTGTTGGCTGAGGCATAGAACCGCAGACGATCGATTTTTAGCTTTTGAGTCCATCCTTTTGGGAGGGTGATACCGAAGGTCAGTGTCTTGAGACGAATAAAGTCCGTGCTGTGCAACCTGCGCGTCGTCGAAATTTTATTCATCGCCACGGCGGGATTTTCGTAGAACAGTTCGTAGTTCGTGACATCGCCCGGACGTTTCCAGCTGTTGCGGTAATACGTCGGGATGTTTGCTTTCAGGTCGTTACCGCCGTGCTCCGTTTTTTGCGCCCACGTGTCGTACGAGTAGCCTCCGAACTGGTAGGAGAACATGAAACTCAGGTCGAACCATTTGTAACGAAGCGTGTTGGAAAGCCCTCCGATCACGTCGGGTTCGGCATGTTTATCCAGTACGATGGCGCGTGCCTGCTCGACCGATTCGGTGATTTCTTTCTTATAGTTTCCATCCTTGTCTTTCTCGTTGGTGTAGAACTGCGGCGCGCCGGTTTCAGGGTTGATACCCGCGAATTCGATGAGGTAGAAGGTACGGTAAGATTTTCCGACTTTGCGGATCTGGTTGCCGCTGATGATCTCCGTCTGCAAACCGTCCAATGTCACGATTTCGTTCCGGTTATGCGAAATGTTGAATGTCGTGTTCCATAAGAAATTCTTCGTCTGCACATTCGTCGAGTTGACCTCTAATTCGATCCCCCGGTTTTTCACTTCACCGATATTCATCAGGTAGCTGTCGAAGCCGCTCGTCATGGAAATCGGTCGATCCATGAGCAAGTTGCGGGTGATTCGGGTATAGTATTCCAAGGTTACATTAAGACGGTTCCACAGGCCGAAGTCTAAACCGAGATTGAGGTTATGGTTTGTTTCCCATTGCAAGTCTTTGTTCATCATTTGAGAACGGACGATGCCGGGCTGTTCGAGGTATCCGTTGGTGAGGCTGCTCAGTCCCATGTACCCGAAATAGTCGGAGGGAAGTGTGCCGTTCACCCCGTACGAGGCGCGGAGCTTGAGGTCGGTTAGCCAGTCTTTGGCCGGCGAGATGAAATCTTCTTCGATGGCGCGCCATGCGGCCGATACCGACCAGAAGCTACCCCAGCGATTGTTCCGGTGGAAGCGTGAACTGCCATCGGTACGGAAACTGCCACCCAGATAATATTTGTTCTTGTAATCGTAGTTCAGGCGGGAAATGTAGGAGACCATCCGGGTGCGGATATCGTTGCCGCTGACCGACTCGGTCTTCATCCCGTTGCTGATCTCGTTCTTGTCGGGCGTGGCGAAATTCGTGGCATAACCGGATAAAAAATCGCGGTATTGATCGTCGATTTCATAGCCTGCCAGCGCATCGACGTGATGGTTTTCGGCCAGGGTTATTTTATAACTGAGCTGATTGGCCCATACCATCTTTTTATATTCGTAGAACTTCTTGATCATGCCTCCGTTTTTATCTTCGCCGTTCGAGGTGCGTGGGTCGTACCATTCCCGTCCTTTCGTATTCACGTAGTCATAGCTGAAAGTCGATTTGAATTTCAGGTCTTTGAGAAGCTCATATTCGCCGTAGACAGTATTGAAGGCACGTGTCACGTATTCGCGCTGGAAGTCGTAAGCTGCCGCCAATGCGGGGTTACGGTCGCCGATACGGATCAGTTCGCGATTCCATGTGTTGTCTTCGTTGTAGACGGGGTCGGAGGGAACGACTGCGTTTCGCGAAGTATAAAAAGGAGAAGAATAGGAGGTACCTTCCGAATACACTTCCTGATTCACGGTGGCAAATAAAATGTTCGCACCGATTTTCAGTTTGTCGGTGGCGTTGTAGTCCACATTCAGACGACCGCTGATACGTTCCAGGCCGGATCGTAGCGAGAGACCTTCCTGCTTCAGGTATGCGAGGGACGAATAGTAATTGAATCGTTCCGTACCTCCGGTGATCGATGTTTCGTACGACTGGTGGTTGCCTTTTTGAAGCAGCACATCGTCCCAGTCCACATATCCGCACCACGGAACCGGGGCATAATCGTCTATTTTCTTGTTGGCATAGGCCTTAGCTTCGGCTTCGCTTTTCCCTTTTTTGATCTGCCCTGCCGCCAGTCCGTCGTAGATGTGCTGCCTCCGTTCTTCTCCACTCATGATCGGGCGGTATTCCATGGCAAAGTCGGACTGTCCCCAGTCGGCTTTGAACTGGATAGACGGTTTGCCGGCCTTGCCGCGCTTGGTGGTGATGAGCACCACCCCGTTGGCTGCGCGTGAACCGTAGAGCGACGCGGCGGCGGCATCCTTGATGATGGTGATGCTTTCGATATCGGAGCTGTTGAGCGTCGACATGATGTCGAGGCCTGCTTTCGAGTCGATCGAGTTGATCGATCCCGCACGCATTGGCACGCCGTCGATTACGTAAAGCGGGGCATTGCTGGCGTTGAACGACCCCATGCCGCGAATGTTGAGCGACGACGAGGCGCCCGGCTGTCCCGATGACGAAGCAAATTGAACGCCTGCGGCATTGCCTTGCAGAAGGTCTTTAAACGTTACGGCGGGAATGTCTTTCATTTTCTCGCCTTTTACGTTCGAAGCCGAGCCGGCATAGGCCGACTTTTTAAACGTACCGTAGCCGGTGACTACGACTTCTTCCATCATCTGCGTGTCTGGTGCCATCTGTACTTTGACCGGTTTTCCGGATACGGCTTCTACCTCTACACGTGCGTAACCCATGTACGAGACCTGCAATGTGACCGGTGAGCGATCGACTTGCAGCGAAAATTGCCCGTCCAGATCGCTCGTCGTGCCTTGCGTCGTACCTTTCACAAGGATGTTGGCTCCGATGATCGGTTCGCCCGTTTCGTCTACTACACTGCCCCTGATCTGTATAAGCGTCTGGGCAGTAACCACTCCTGTGAACAAGAGGCACAGGAAGCCAATAAAAAATCTTTTTCTGTTCATACGTAGATATAGTTATAAGAGTATTGCCTGTTTGGGGACGGTTGTTGTGAACCGTGTGTTATCGTATTTGTCATCGTATTGTTTGTAAAGCTTTTTTAATAATCAAGTCTGCGTATCGACGGTTTCTTTGATGATGTATAAATCATAATTCTTCCGTGGCACAGTACCAACTTACTTTCCGCAAAAATACATTTTTTTTGTCTGCTAAGTCGCTTTTGTGAAAAATATTTCAGAAAAACAAAGTTTTACGTACGAAGATTAAGGGGTAAACAGAAGGGGATAATCCATCTTTTTTACCTTTTCAAATTCCTGATAACAAGTATTTTTACTCAGGAGAACGAATGAAAGCAATATGCTTTGTATTGATACTTAATATAGGATTGTAATTGAAGGCATAAAAATTATTTCCTCCTCGTGAACTTATTGTACCGTTCATTTGTTTATCAATAAAACTGTTTTACCAAAAAATTAACTGTCATGGCAACAACCGAGAAAAACAAAGTAATGGTGGAGTTGTACGACCTTTCCATCACGGACCGGAAAGATGACCGTTTCGGTCGAGTAATAACGAGCAAAACGCTCAATGAAGATGATCTGGTGAAGACGGCCGTCTCACGTCGCACCGATCTGAACCCCACGACGCTCAAAGCCTCGTTGGATATCCTCAAAGACATTGCGATCGAAGAAATCTGCAACGGTGCCTCCGTATCGTTCGGGCTGGGCTATTTCGGTCTGAAGGTCAACGGAGTCTTTGTGGGCGATAATGCGCAGTGGGACAGTACGAAACACAGCCTGTCGGTACGCGTATCGCCGAATGTCGAGCTGCGCTCGGCCGTACGCTCGGCCGGTGTCAACGTACGCGGCATGGCATACTCCGGCACGGTGATCAACAGCTTGCTCGATGTCACTTCGGGCGAAGAGAACGGAAAACTCACACCCGGCGGAGGCGTGAACATCTCCGGCACGAAAATACGTGTCGAGGGCGACAAGCCCGGGGTAGGCCTGAAGTTGGTTAACGTCGGCACGGCGGCCGAGACGGAAATCCCTGCCACGTCGATTCTCGTCAACGATCCGTCGAAGATCACGTTTATCGTACCCGTCGCCCTCGCCCCCGGTGACTACCGTATCGTCCTGACGACGCAGTTTTCGGGGAATAAGCAACTGCTGAAAGAGCCCCGTATCTGTGAGTTCGAGTATATGTTGAATGTATAAATCGAACCGGTATTAGGCTACCGGACGAACCGGGATTAGGCTACC
>NZ_JAUMYS010000006.1 GCF_030528505.1 Tannerella sp. | reverse complement strand
GCGGCAGAAACTGAGGTTTCCGTGGCAGAAACTCAGGTCGCTTCCGAACACGCCCGCGTTTCCCGATTCGGAAAGCCGGTTTTCTTTACCGCGATGTAACGTTGCAATTCCCTCCCGAAAGGCCCGGACTCCGATAGCAAAGAGCGCATGTTGCCGGTTCATTATTCCGGCGAGTACGGTGTGTATGAAGGAAGAGATTCCTTCCGTCGGCATACGCGTGCTTCCCTTGCCAGCCCCGTACCGTCAGCGGCAAGGGCGGATAGAATCCACTTTAATCCGTTGTATAAAAGGAGGTCGCGTATCATTGTCGTATCGGTCTAAATGATGAACGCCTCAAATATAAACATTAAAAACGGAAAATGCAAGAAAAAGCGAAAAAAAATGCAGGTGGAGACAAAAAAAACCGGAGAGCATCGTAACGCTCTCCGGTTGAAAGGGAAAACAGATTCTTTATTTCAAATAGTCGGTAATGGTGCGAGGCAGGTAGAACGTCTCGTTCTTGTCGACGTAGACGATCACCGTCCGCAGCCGTGCTTCTTCTTTTCCTTTCTTGCCCAGCTTCACGATGTTCGTGTAGGGCGTGATGGTGAGTTGTTTCTTTTTGTTTTTCACCACCAGCGTGGGCGTACCTTTTTCGGTGGCCGGAGGCAGTACGGTATACGTATAGCCTTTCAGCACTTCGGTATGCGGCGCGAAGTTGGCATCGGTCAGCTCGTCGAGTTTACCCGTCAATCCCAATGCGGCGGCCATGTAATGGTTCAGCTCGATGTTGGTACGCATGCCCATGGGCAGCGTACCTGCCGGATGATAAGCGGCCAGAAGCACTTCTTCGCCCGTATGTCCGTTGGTCGTGAAGCCGAAGCAGGTTTTCGAGGTAATCAGCTTGGCGACGAATCCGTTGAGCGAACCGCTGTAGAGCGACGCGAGCCCTTCTTTTTCGCTGCGCTCGTTTTCGGGAATCGGACTGTTCTTGTAGCCTTTGCAATGGTAGAGCGTTTGCAGCTCTTCGTCGGTCAGTTCAAAGCCCGCGTACTGGCGGAAGATGTCCTGCACGGCCGATGACGGCTGTTCGTTCAGTTTCTTGGCGAATCCGTCGGCCGAGAGTTTGATTTGCGTAACGGCTGCGAACAGCTGGTCTTTCGTGAGTTTGTCGTAACCTTTGCAATCACGGCGTCCGAGGCTGAATCCGCTGTTTCCGTGGTCGGATACGACTACGACGAGCGTATTGCCGTCGCTACGCGCGAAATCGAGCGCTACGCGGCAGGCCTTGTCGAAAGCCAGATAGTCGGTCAGCATGCCCACCGGGTCGTTGCCGTGCGCCGCCCAGTCTACTTTACTTCCTTCCACCATCAGGAAGAAGCCGTTTTCGTTCTTCGAGAGTTTGTCCAGCGCTTTTTTCGTCATCTCTTCGATGGACGGTTGCTGCGCCGGGTCGCGGTCGATGTCGTACGCCATATCGCGCTCGCCGAACAGCGCCCACATTTTGTTCGAGTTGTCGCCGCGCATTCCTTCGAGGTTGTTGCGGTACACGTTGTATCCGTTCGCTTTCAGGTAAGCCTCGCCGGCTTCGTCGAGCAGCGATACGCCTCCGCCGATGACTACGTCGATATCGTTATGCACCATTTGCGGAGCGATCCATTCGTAGCGTCCGCGGCTGTAGCTGTGTGCCGAGCAGTCGGCCGGCGTAGCGTGCGGAAATTCGCAGGTGAAGACCAGCCCCGTAGCCTTGCGCTGTACGAGTTTCATGGCTTCCAGCAGCGTAGTCATGGGCTGATAGGCGCGTTTGGGGTCCATCGGATAAATGTCGTTTTCCGGGTCGTGCGGCGGATACGTAGCCACAAAACCCGTGCGACTGGGGTGACCGGTCATATAGCACGAGGTTGTCGGCGCCGAGTCGCCGATGGGAGCGTTCGACGAGTGCGTGAGCACCGTACCGCAGATGTACGGGTCGATAGCCAGTTTGGGCATGTCGGGGTTCATGTACCACTGATACCAGCGGGCGGTCGAGACGGTAGCCAGCGACGTTCCGTCAGGGATCAGGACAATCAGGTTTTTAACCGGTTTTACCTGCTCCGGTTCCGTAGCGCGGGCCTGCCATGCGAGGCATGCCAGCAAAACTAAAAATACTGTTTTTTTCATCATGTTAATGGAATTATTTGTTCCTCAAATCGAGTTAATTTTTCGAGTCCTTCCGTCGTGACGCGGAAACTGTTTTCAATGCCTACGGCTCCCGAACCTTCGATTACGAACTTCGGTTCGAAGGCAAAGACCATGTCCGGCTCCAGCACTTCTTTCGAGCGCGGCGTCAGCACGGGCGGTTCGTTGATTTCGAGTCCGATACCATGACCGACAAACTTGGCTTGTTGGCGCGTGCCCATGAAACAGTCGGCCAATCCGGCTTTCTCTGCCATCGAGCAGGCTAACTCATACAGCTCGGCGCAGGCCGTTCCGGCCCGGGCGGTCGCTTCTACGGCCGCCTGTATGTCGAGCGCCGTCTGATGCGCGCGGTATGCCTTATCGGGCAGTCGGCCAACGGCAAATACCCGCGACATATCCGTCTGGTAGGGCGTATAGTTTCCGGCCATGTCGACCAGAATGGCTGTGCCGTCGGTCAGCGGCGTACCGTTGGCGCCAATGGGACAAATGGCTGTCTGTCCCGCTCCGCCGAGCGCGAAATCGTAGGGCGAAGAGGCGGCGGCATTCGTTCCGGCCAGCACGCTTCCCATAAAAATGCTCATATTCGGTCCGTAAGCGCGGAACAGTCCGATGGAGCCGTTGAGCCGCATCCGGCGTTCAATCTCTGCCTGTAATTCCAGATCGGTCATTCCGGCGCGGAAGCACGAGGGAATCTCGGCGTAGGTGGCCGCGTGTCGCTCGGCCGAGTAGCGCATCTGCTCCAGCTCCCAAGGCGTCTTCACCATCCTTACGGCGCGCATCAGAGTGGACGCGTTGCCGGTTTCGGCAGGAGAGAAGAGCGTCGCCAAGCGTGTGTAGTCGTTGTAGGAAAGTCCGTCGGCTTCGAGCATCAGTCTTCGCGGGAGCGGACGTCCCTGCGCTTTGAAATAGGCCGTCAGGTCGTCAGGCCGACGGATAAATGTAACCTGCTCGCCGGTAAAATCGGTCGGACGCCTTACGAAACATCGCGCTTCCCCCTCGGCCGATAAAAAGAAATAGCCGTTGAAGATGCGCCCGGTCATGTAATAAATGTTTACGTCCGAAGCCAGTAAGATACCTTCCATCCCCGCTCGAACGAGCGCGTCCCGTACCTTCTTACGCCTGATCAAGAGATCGTCGGCTAATGTGCTTTCTGTCATCATTGCTTGGTTTTAGAAATCATCGACCGCAAAGGTATAAATTTTTTTGGTGCCGTTTTACGGAATCCGCATTTTCCCTTTGTCTGCTGAGACGAGAAAATAAATACGAACAAAATAGATGAAAAAATAACGGAATTTTTTACAGGATTTTGAAAAGGTTTGTATCTTTGCAAAAATTCCGATGGGAGAACATTATATCTATATTTAAATAGTACTAACTTAAAAAAATTATTTCATTATGTCACAAGAAAACTTTACCGCAGATCCGCAGGATGTACAGGCTAACAAAGTAATGGCTATCCTTGCTTATTTAGGACTTTTGGTTTTTATCCCGTTGTTTGCCGCTAAGGAATCGCGTTTCGCACGCTTTCATACGAACCAAGGACTTATTCTTTGTATCGTCGGATTCCTGATTTGGTTAGCATCCATGGTGTTGTCATTCGTATCTCCTTTTTTCGGCTTTATCAGCCTCCTGAACTTTGTAATCCTTATTTTTGCCATTATCGGGATTGTCAATGCTGCTAAGGGTGAAATGAAAGAGCTTCCGTTGGTCGGTAAATTCAGACTTATTCAGTAAGCATATTTCATCACAAACAAAGAAAGGGCTGTCTTGGAAACGCGATTTTCCGTGGCAGCCCTTTCACGTTATAAAGATCTGTTTTAATTGTGAATGGCCAAGTGCGCGCATTGCATAAGTTTAGTTGTTTCGATATTTTTGGTTTAGCAGTCGGTAATAGTTAGCTGTCAGCCGTCAGCATTCAGCCAACAAACATCGTAACGCCTCAACATCTCAACAACTCAACACCCGAAGGGCATAACCACAAGTTTCACAAGTTTAGTTAGCATTCGGCATAAATTAATTGTTAATGGTCAATGGTTAATGGTTATGTCGGAGACACGATTCATTGCGTCTTTACGTCGCATCTCCATACATCCGGTGTTCAACATCACATAAAAAATTTCATTCGCATCTCTTTGCGTTCGTAATTCGTAATTTGTAATTCGTCATTTATTTCTTTGCGTTGCTTGCGCGATTTGCGTTCGTAAGAGCAGACAGCCTTCGGGTTTTACCACAAGTTTTACAAGTCTCATTTGCGATTATTTGTGATTATTTGCGCAATTTGCGTTCGTAATTCGTAATTTGTAATTCGTCATTTATTCTTTGCGTTGCTTGCGCGATTTGCGTTCGTAAGAGCAGCCATAATATATTTTACGCGATGCATCGTAAACAAATAACAATTCAAATCACTACCTTTGCGCCGAATTTCAACAAACGATCAGTAAAAGAATGGAAACATTAAAACACGAGTGCGGCGTAGCGATGATACGGCTGCTCAAGCCGCTCGAATACTATCACCGCAAATACGGCACATGGATGTATGCGCTCAACAAACTCTATCTCCTGATGGAGAAACAGCATAACCGCGGACAGGACGGTGCGGGCTTCGCCTGCGTCAAGTTCGAGGCATCTCCCGGCGAAGAATACATGTTTCGCGAACGTGCGGTCGGCACCGATGCCATCACCGAGATTTTCGACACGGTGCATCGCCATTACAAGGGAATACCCGCCGAGCAACTCAACGATCCGCAATTCGCGCAAGCCAATCTGCCTTTCGCCGCCGAGTTGTATATGGGGCATCTCCGATACAGCACCACCGGCAAATCGGGTCTGTCGTACATCCACCCGTTTCTGCGTCGCAACAACTGGCGCGCGCGCAACCTCGCCCTGTGCGGAAACTTCAACATGACGAACGTGCACTCCATCTTCAAAGAAATTACCGCCACCGGCCAGCACCCCCGGCAATATGCCGACACGTACTTCATCCTTGAGCAACTCGGACACCTGCTCGACCGAGAGGCCGAACACCTCTTCCGCAAATACGAGGCCGAAGGCATGCAGGGCGTTGAAATCACCCGCGCCATCGAAGAAAATATCGACTTGTCGAATGTACTCGGGAAAGCCGCTTCGACGTGGGACGGCGGCTACGTGATCTGTGGCGTGACCGGTAGCGGCGAATCGTTCACCATCCGCGATCCGTGGGGCATCCGTACCGCCTTCTACTATGCCGACGACGAAATCATCGTCACCGCCTCGGAGCGTCCCGTCATACAGACCGTGATGAATGTACAGGCCGACGACGTCAAAGAACTGCAACGCGGCGAAGCGCTGATGGTGAACCGAAAAGGCGAGATGCGAACCATGCAGCTCCTCGACCGGAAGCCGCTGAGCGCATGCTCGTTCGAACGTATCTACTTCTCGCGCGGCAGCGACAAGGATATCTACCGCGAGCGCAAACGGCTCGGCGAAAACCTCGTCGACTCCATCCTCAAAAAGGTAGACTACGACATCGAACACACCGTCTTTTCCTACATCCCCAACACCGCCGAGATGGCTTACTACGGCATGATGGAAGGACTGCAAAAATACCTCGACCGGCTCATCTCCGAACAACTTTCCGGAAAATGCGCGTCGCTGAGCGAGGAAGAAATACGGAAAATCTTCGCGCAACGTATCCGCAGCGAGAAGGTAATCCTCAAAGACATCAAACTGCGTACCTTCATCGCCGAAGGAAATACCCGCAACGACCTGGCCGCCCACGTCTACGACATTACCTACGGCAGCATCACGCCCCACGTCGATAATCTCGTGATCATCGACGACAGTATCGTACGCGGAACAACCCTCAAGCAGAGCATCGTCAGCATCCTCGACCGCCTGCATCCCAAGAAGATCGTCGTCGTCTCCTCTTCGCCGCAGATCCGATACCCCGACTACTACGGCATCGATATGTCGAGCATGGGCGAATTCATCGCCTTCCGCATGGCCATCGAGCTGCTCATCTGCCGGGGCATGGAGCACGTCATCATCGATACGTACAACAAGGCCAAACAGCAACAGGGACAACCCGAAGGCTCGATCGTCAACTGTGTAAAAGATATCTACGCTCCTTTCACCGATGAAGATATCTCGGACAAGATGGCGCAGATGCTCAGCGGGAAAGATATCCAAGCCGGCATCGAAATCGTTTTCCAGACCCTCGACGGACTGCACGAAGCATGCCCCGATCATCCGGGCGACTGGTATTTTTCGGGCGACTACCCCACGCCGGGCGGCACGCGCATGGTTAATCAGGCCTTTATCCACTACGTGGAGCAGACCTATCTGAAACGCGGCCGAAGGATCATCTGACAGCTATATATATAATGTATAGGAACGGGAGGCTCTCGCAATGATAACACGTACTCGTATAACCGATATGGGGCATCCGCTTTTCAGTCGCGCGTGGGAATTGTACGAAAGCGCCTTCCCGCCCGACGAGCGGCGGACGCCGCACCCGCAAAGCAAGGTAATGCAACGTGCCGCCTATCGTTTCGAAGTCGTCACCGACCGGGATACTTTCGTGGGGATCTTGCTGTGGTGGCATTTCGGCGACGTGCGCTACGTCGAGCATCTGGCCACGTTACCCGGACTGCGCGGCAAAGGCTACGGAAAGCAGGTGCTCGAAACTTTCGTCGCCGAGTCCGACATTCCCGTATGGCTCGAAGTAGAACCTCCGACCGACGAGATGAAACGCCGGCGCGTCGGTTTTTACCAAAGGTTGGAGTTTGTGCTGAACCCGCATTCCTATATGCAGCCGCCTTATACCGAAGGAAGCCGCCCGGTCCCCCTGCTGCTTATGACGTACCCCACGACCGTGACGGAAACGGCCGTCAGTGACTTCTGCCGCGTCTACCATCCCGTACTGACCGATTATACGTAAAAGAAGAGAGGCCGCTGTTGTCACGACCTCTCTTATCTTTATCTCCGGCTTCCCGACGTATGCGCCAAAGGTAGAAACCCCTCGTGCAGGCGACAAGTTTTTGCCGGGACTGACGGCGAGCGTTCGTCAGATCGTTTGCTCTACGTGCCACACGAAGGCGCGCAAGCCGAGCTGCGGCGAATGGTGGTCCAGCGCGCGCAGCGCTTCAAGCAGCGGACTGACCCTGTCGTCGTCGACTACCGAGAGAATAGTCGAATTCATGGCCGGCCACGCGTGCGACCCCAAATGCGGATCGCCCTTGTCCGAACCTCGCCCCTGTACTTGCTCAATGCGTGTATAACCCCGGCAGTTGAGCCGGTTAAGCACGGCGATGATTTGCTCGTAATGCGCCTGATCGAATGTTATCAATACCGATTTCATACGTTTTCTTGTTTACTTGGTTTTAATAATCCGGTCTTTTCGCTCCTGATAATACGCGTCCAACTCGCGCGATCTGCGCAGCTTGCGGCGTTGGCGTTTTACCCCGATGCCGGCAAACGAACAGTAAAGCACCGGCACGAGCAGCAGCGTCAACACGGTCGAGACGGCCAACCCGCCGATTACGGCGATCCCCATCGGTCGCCACATCTCGGAGCCTTGTCCCGATCCGATGGCCATCGGCATCATTCCGAGAATCGTCGTCATCGTCGTCATCAGCACAGGACGCAGACGGCTCTTGCCCGAAGTAATCACGGAGTTGATCACCGACAGTCCGCGCTCGCGGCACAGGATGATGTAGTCGATCAGTACGATCCCGTTCTTTACCACGATTCCGATCAGCATAATCGCTCCCAACAGACTCATCACGCTCAGCGTGGTACGCGTCAGGAATAAGGCCATCAGTACGCCGCTTACGGCAAAAGGCACGGAAAACATGATGATGAACGGGTAGGTGAGCGATTCGAACTGAGCCGCCATCACGATAAACACAAGCAGGATGATCATCAGCGCGAGGATTCCGAGGTCGGTAAAGGCCTCCGCCTGATCTTCGAACGTACCGGCCGCCTGTACTTTGATGTTGGGCGGAATCTCCATCCCTTCGATGATCTTTTTCCCTTCGGCTACCACGGTACCGAGCGCCGCTCCCGATGGGATGGCCGAGACGGTGACGATACGCTCGCGGTCTTTGCGCTCGATGGCCGGCGGTGCGAATCGCTCGACGACCGTGCCGACGTCGCGGATACGGACGGCTTTCCCCTGATTATTGTAGATCAGAATGTTCTCGATGTCGTCCAGATCGGTGCGGAATTCGGGGGCATAGCGCACGACGATGTTCGACTCGTCGCCGTCTTCGCGATAACGCGAAGCGATGGAGCCGTAGACGCGGTTACGCAGGAAAGTTCCGGCTGTGGAGAGGTTGAGGCCGTGCATGGCCAGCTTCTCCCGGTCGAAGTCGACCTGATATTCGGGTAAGTAGTCGCCACGACTGATGTTGACTTCGGACACGCCGTCGAGCTTGAGCAGTTTAGCCTTTAACTCCGCGGCAATGCGGTCGGTCGCCGCCAGATCGTAGCCGTAAATCTCGAAGTCGGCCGTCGACTGTCCGCCCATACCGCCACCGTCTCCGCCGGGGGTGATGCGTGTCTTCGTAAATTCGGGATAAGCTTTCAGATCTTCGCGCATGCCGTCGGCGATCTCGGCCATTGACCGGTCACGGTCCTCAGCGTTCGACAAACTGATGCTGAACGAAATGATATGTGAGCCGTTGTTTCGCATCGCCGCAAACGTATTCTCCGAGTCGGCTTGCCCTGCCGAATAGCTGCATACCTGTATCTCCGGGTATTTTTTCCGCCACTCTTCCGACAGTTTCGCTCCCAGCTCGCGGGCTACTTCCTTACGCGTGCCCACGGGCAGCTCGAACGAAGTGGTGATGTAGCCGTTGTCCTGCATCGGGAAAAACTCCGAAGGAATGTTCCCGGCAAAAATCATGCTGAGCGCGAAGAATGCGACGCACGACAGCACCATCGTCTTGCGGTGGCGTACCGCCCATCCGAGCATCCGGGCGTACTGCACATCGAGCTTGTCGAGCACCTGCTGTATGGGATGGTAAAGCGTACGGAACAGCTTCGACGGCTTCTTTTGCAGACGCAGCACCCGCGAACAGAGCATCGGCGTGAGCGTCAATGCCGCAACGGTCGATACGACCATGATCGTACACATCATCCAACCCAACTGTTTGAACAATACGCCGGTCATGCCCGTAACCATCGTCAAGGGGAAGAATACGGCAATCATCGTGAGCGTAGAAGCCACGACGGAGATCGCGACCTCGTTCGTTCCGTGCACAGCCGCCTGATTCGGCGCCGAGCCTCGCTCGATATGCGTCGTGACGTTTTCGAGCACCACGATAGCATCGTCTACCACCATCCCGATGGCGATAGAGAGCGACGAAAGCGAAATAATGTTGATCGAGTTACCGGTAATGCCGAGATAAATAAACGATGCGATCAACGAGAACGGAATAGCTACGGAAATGATCAGCGTCGCGCGCCAGCGTCCCAAGAACAGGAAGATGACGAGCACCACGAAGAGTAGCGCGAATAGCACCGTTTGCGTTAGGCTTTCGATGGTTTGGAGAATGTTCTCGGACGAGTCCCAAATGATGCCGAGCTTCACATCCGAAGGCAGGTTTTTCTGCAGTTCGGGTAGCTTCTCTAATATTTTGCGGGCAATATCGACGGTGTTCGCGCCGGCCTGCTTCTGCACAATAATCATTCCGCCGCGCTTGTCGTTGGCATACGATTCCTGCGCGCGCTCCTCTACCGTATCAATCACACGCGCTACATCGCGCAGGTAGACATTGGCGCCATTGCGCGAACCGACGACAATGTTTTCCATCTGTCGGGTATCCTTGAACTCGCCTTCTACGCGCAAGGCATACGTCTCGTTCCCGATATCGAAACTTCCTCCCGGTATACTCCGATTTTCGGCGCCGATAGCTGCGCTGATCGTCTCGATCGTCAGATGATAGGCCTCCAGTTTGTTCGGGTCGCAATAGACTTGTATTTCTCGCTTGGGCGCACCCGTAACCGACACGGTGCCGACGCCGGGAATACGCGCCAGCGGATTGGAAACGCCGTCGTCGAGAATTTTGTGAAGCGCCGGCTGACTCTCTTCGGCTTGTACCGAAAGGATGAGAATCGGAATCATGTCCGAACTGAACTTGAAGATCACCGGCGTTTCGACGTTGTCGGGCAGGCGCGAACTGATCAGATCGAGCTTGTCGCGCACGTCGTTCGTGAGTACATCGATATCGTGACCGTATTCGAATTCGAGCTGGATGAACGACATGTTCTCCGACGAACGGGAAGTGATGTGCTTCAGGTTGCCGATCGTATTCAGCACGCTTTCCAGCGGACGCGAGACGTTATTCTCGATATCCGACGCGCTGGCGCCGGGGTAGGCCGTTATCACCATGATTTGGTTCGTCTCGATGTCCGGATACAGATCGACCGGCAATCGGGACAGAGAGAATAACCCGAAAATCACAATCGCCACAAAGCAAAGAAAAGTCATTATCGGCCTTTTGACCGCTCCTTCGTATAGACTCATAATACTTGTTTTTTGGGGTTGCCGACCGGTAAATTCATTTCCCGTGCCGGCACATTAAATAATAGTTTTACTGCACGACCTCCACTCGGGCGCTGTCTTTGACAGACGAATGATACTGACCGCTAATTACTACCCGGGCATCGCTGTCGACACCCGATATGATTTCGTACTCGTCGTTCATGCGGCGGCCGAGCTGAACGACCTTCCGGTAAACGACACTGTCCTGATAGACGTAGACGTACCGTTCGCCCGAACCGGGCTGCTTGATGATGGCCTTGTCGGGAATGATGACGTGATCGGCCGTACCGAAGTTGAGCGTTACGCGGGCGAACATGCCGGGACGCACGCGCATGTCGCGATTGTCGAGCCGTATTTCAACGACAAACGTACGTGTGGTTGGGTCGATGGTCGGATAGAGCAGGTGTACTTTTCCTTCAAACTCTTCCTCTCCGTACACATCGAATTTCACGCTGACAGTCGAGTTTTTCGCAATCCGTGTGAAATAACTCTCCGAAACGTTGATCAGCAGCTTGACGGGCATGATCTGCTCGACGGTCACTACCGGTATCCCTCCGCCATACATGTCGCCACTGTCATAATTGCGAGCCGTTACTACGCCGCTGATCGGACTTACGAGTGCCGTGTTTTCGAGCATGTTTTTGTACGACGTTTGACGCATTTCGAGCGTCATCTTCGAGGCTTCCCACTCCGATTTCGACACTCCGCCTATTTTATACAGTTCGTCGATACGCGTAAACTCGGTCGTCTGGTTGTCTAATTGCAGCTTCAACTGCTTCAACCCCGAGGCGTCCATCTGTACCAGCTTCTGTCCTTTGCCGACCCGGTCGCCCACTTCGACGTAAATCTTCTCGATCCGCACGGGCGAAGCGGGAGCAATGTTGTTTGTCGCATACGCCTCGACAGTAGCCGTATATTCCTGTATCTGGTCTACCGGACGCGTTGTGACCGAAGCGAGTTTCACTTTCGGCTTTTCGTCTTTCACCTCCTGTGCTTTTTGTCCGCCGGAGCAAGCGCTCAACCATCCTATGGCGCAAAGCGCCGCAAATGCATATCTCTTTTTCATTGATATCTCTTTTTTTATGTTTTTACTTGATTTCTGCTTCTTTTCCCAATATCAGATCGAGGTCTGTCTTGGCCACGAGGTAATTGTAGATCGACTGCGTGTAGGTCAGCTTCGATTGTGTCAGCGCCAGCTCCGAGTCGTTCAGTTCAAGGATGGTGCCTTTGCCTACGTCGTAGCGCTTCTGTGCAATACTGCGGCCTTTCATCGCCTGATTCACATTCTCCTTGTTCGAAGCCAGCTGCTCGACCGACTGCTGCATGTTGTTCAGATAACTTCTGGCTTGCATATTCAGATTCCTGCGAAGATTCGTCCGGTTCCAGTTCATCTGATTCAGTTGAATTTTTGTCTGCTTCATTTTGTAGAGTCTCCGACCGCCCGTGAAAAGGGGGACCGAAACGGTCACTCCGACTGTGCTGTAAGGATTCCACCGATAGTCCCGGAATCTGAAGTCTTCGTTCATCGCCGTCCACTGATAGATGGCGGAGAGGGAAACGTTGGGCAGGAACGCTGCCTTATCCATCTCGTACGTTTTCTTTAGCATGCGGGTTTGTAAATCCATCTGTCTGAGCGAAGTGTTTCCGGCCAATTGTGCCGTATCGATATGCATATAGTCACCATACAGATCAACTTCGTAATCCGACAGTTTGCCCAGCACAGCAATCTGACATTCGGCGTCAACACCCATCAGTACCTTTAACTGGAGATTGGTCGAGGTCACGGCATTTCGTGCCTGAATCAGGCCGGGATTGAGGTTCCTTACCTGCACTTCGGCGCGTATTTTGTCGTATTCGGATACGAATCCTTGTCTGAATTTGTTCGTCACATTCTCCAAATTGTCCTGCGCCTGCTTGTAACTTTGCTTCAATACCTCGTACGAGTCTTGCGCCAATAGCAGCTGAAAGTAGGCCTTCGACACCTGATTCACCATGTCCTGCCGCGAGGCTCTTGCTTTTTCGGCCGCCAACTCCACATCGATAGCCGAAAGCTGAATCGATTTATAGAGGGTGGGGGCGAAGACCGGCAACGCGAGGCTAAATCCTCCCGACCAGTTGTTGCTCAACCCAACCTCGATCCCCTCGTTGGAACGTCTGCCTCCTCCTTTGGGAAGTTGCGGCATCTCCAGACCCAACTTGTCGTAGAGCGGTTTGGTCAATCCTACGATCGGCTCCATCAGCATGGCTGCAAATCCGCCGCCATCGTCATCGCCTCCGCCCATGTACATCACTTGCTTTTTGAGCGTGCGGGTATAGCCGGCCGACCCGGATACCTGCGGAAATAATTGTGCAATCATCTCTTTGCGGGCGTATTGCTTTTTCTCGATTTCCTGCCCGGCCACTTTGACCGTGGGATTTTCGCTCAATGCAATTTCAATCGCTTGATCGAGCCTGATCCTGAGCGTGTCGAGACACTCCTGCGGAAAACTGCTCTGTGCCTCTGCCGGAAGACCGAAACCTCCGAATAACAGCGACAGGAAGAGATATCTCATGTTTTTTATCATCATATTTCGTGTTTAGTAATAAAGACAAATTCCATAAATACTGGTGACAAAAGTAGTGGTTCTGTCATAAATGAAAAAGGGATAATCTGTTAGAAAATTAGTCAATATCGAATATTTTGAACGCTAAATGACAGGAAAGCAGAAAAAATATGGGTAAAAAAACAAAATATACGAAAAAGGTATTATCTTCGCTTTCATTTCTTAAAAAAAGAACAGATGCCTCGTTTATTTGAAGATACCGTAAGAAGGTTAAATAATATCGCCGTTTCGTCCGATATTTTCCAAAACGATATCATGGTCATGCATTACGATCAGAATTATGCTACTCGCAACGATACGACGGGACGGATTTACCAGCATTATCTCAGGGCTCCTTCACGCATGGATGCGCTCCTTTTTATCGGCGTTACGAGCGGTCGTATGGAGTTGCAGGTCGATTACGCGAATTACCGTGTTTCAGATTACGGACTGATGGTTATTCTGCCTACTCATATCACGCAGATGAAATATATCAGCCCGGATCTGAAGGCATGGCTGCTCATGATCTCGACATCGTATCTGGACACGCTCTCGCAATCGAAAGAAAAGCATCCGTCGGCATTGATTTCGTATATGCAGATGAAAAAATATCCGTTGAGGGAGTTTGATCCCGATAAATTTCGGCTGCTGGAAAAGAGCCTGGACTTTCTTTGTGAGAAAATCAGACAACCTGCGCATTTTTTTTATCAAGGCATGGTCAATACGGCATTGCATTTGTTTCTGATGGAGCTGGGCAATATGTATCTGGATAAGCGGGAAACGATGCAATCTCCCACATTGAGCCGTAAAGAAGAACTATTTGCCGACTTTCTGCACCTCCTGTCCACGCATTGTAAAGAACAACACGAAGTATCGTTCTATGCCGACAGGTTGTGTATCACTTCGCAGTATCTTTCGCTTATCCTCAGAGAGCAAAGCGGGAAATCCGCCAGTCAGTGGATTCAAGAGGCTTTGATGCTCGAAGCCAAAATCCTGCTCAAAGCGCCTCGCGTAAGCGTGCAGCAGGTGGCCGACGAGCTGTATTTTCCCGATCAGTCTACTTTTGGGAAATTTTTCAAAAAGCACGAAGGCATTTCACCTATTGCCTTCCGCAGGCAAGGAGCGATACATGTTTAATTACACGAACCTTCCACGATCCGAAAGAATAAGATTAGACGGTGTACCCATACTTCCATGTTGATACACCGTCTTTTTTCATTTAGCGTCTGTGTGTTTTACAGATCGAAGAAAAAGAAGGCAACAGCCGCCCATTCTTTTTTTACTCCTGAAGCCCGGCCGATGCTCGAATTGTTCTTGTTACGCACCGTACCGTCAGACTCGATTTTACCGATCTGTGTGTTGTTACCGTCACGCACGGTGCCGTCTGACTCAACCTTACCAACCTTCGAGTTGCTGGCATTGCGGATCGTCCCGTCCGATTCAATCTTTCCGATCTGCGCATTGTTACGGTCGCGGATCGTACCGTTTGATTCGATTTTGCCTACCTGCGAATTGCTCTTGTTGCGAATCACGCCGTCGGAGCTGATGCTGCCGATCTGCTGATTACTGTTGCCGCGCAGCGTCTGCGCACTTGTTTGTTGCGGCATTGCAATCCATGCCATCAGGCACGCCGCAAGGATGTACATCATTTTTTTCATGTCTTTTTACATTAAAGATATTTATTACTCAATTAATTGCTTGAAATTTGTTTAGCCATCTCTTTTTATACTAAAGCCCCCCTAAACAAATTGCCAATATAAACGATGCAAAGTTAAGTGGTAAAAGATGTTCGGTCAATGAGTAAATTACTCAATTTGGTATGAGTAAATTACTCAATTTTCACAATTAGTAAAGAAGGAAAAAGGGGAGATAAAACATAAAAAACTGCCTCAAACCCAATGTGGGTGAGGCAGCTCTTTTTTACTCCTTAAATTTGCAGGAGTATGTTGTTTTTCCTTGATCGAGGTTGTCTTTCTTATTTAGCCACCCGCTCAAGCCATTTAACCATGGCCAACATCGTAAACATGGAGATGATACATGCTACCACAAATACAGCCCAAGTAGCCCAGATAGGAATGTTCTCATACATAATCGTACCGATAATGAGAAGCTGATTGCCCAAAGCAGTAGCTCCCAACCAGCAGCCCTGCATCACAGCTTGAAGGTGAGGAGGTGCTACTTTTGACACGAATGATAATCCGAGAGGACTGATGAACAATTCTGCAATGGTAAGGATCAGATAAGTTCCGATTAGCAAGAAAGGTGTAACGCGCTGTGCGTTCGTAAGTCCGCCTAAAGCCTCACGCTCGGCAGAAGTAGGCAAACCTATTGAACCGATGGACATAATCACAAAAGCCAATGCAGCGATTCCCATACCGATAGCAATTTTCTTCGGAGTAGAAGGTTCGATACCTTTAGAGCGCAGCCATCCGAAAATACCGATGATGATAGGCGTCAGGAATACAACGAAGAACGGATTGAATGACTGGAAGATTTCGGCACCTTTGATTCGAGTGAATCCCAAATTGATATCGATCATACTCAAATCCGTGTAGTCATTTGCAAAGAATGTAAGCGTAACACCATTCTGATGGAATGAGAACCAGAAGAAGATAACTACTGCGAATACAGCAAAGAGAGCATAGATGCGCTGACGTATTTCCGTGCTGCTCATTTGGATTTCCGCTTTGGCTTCTGCGGTAGCTGCTGCTTTCTTGCTGGGGTCGGGAAGTTTCTTCTTATTGGCAATGTAAATAGCAATAGAGATAAGCATTGCAACGATTGCTGCAGCAAACGCATAATGGAATCCGGTGTTAAAGATATTGAGATATTCGTTTGCAAAGGCAGAGAAGTCCGTTACAGTTCCACCACTTACCTCTCCTGCAATGCGTTTGAATGTCTCCATCGCTTCGGGAGTAATGGTACCATTGATGAGCTTATGACAAAGGGCAGGTAGGTCCGGGTCATATTCGAATCCATGACTTTGAACCCAACCATTACGGATACCTGTTGCAATCATCGGAGCAAAAAGGGCTCCAACATTGATGAACATATAGAAGATTTGGAATCCGGTATCACGCTTGTCGGAATAACGAGGGTCATCATACATCTGCCCCACCACAGCCTGCAGATTGCCCTTGAATAGGCCATTACCAAAGGCTATAACAAACAAGCCAATACAGGTAAGCGTCAGATAAAGCGCAAAATTAGGCACCGGTGTAGGTGTAGGGATAGCGATCATCGCGTAGCCGAGAGTCATGAGCATAAGACCGGCAAAGATGGTTCCCTTGTACTTCTTCGTTTTGTCAGCAATGTACCCTCCGGCCAAGGCCAAAAGATAAATCAGCGCATAAAAAGTAGCATAGATAGTGGTGGCTTCTGTTTTTTCGAGACCGAATTTGCTCACAAGGAAGAGAGCCAGAATTGCCATCATGATGTAGAAACCGAAGCGTTCGCCCATATTAGAGAGGGCTGCCCCGATCAGTCCTTTCGGGTGATTCTTGAAAATCATAAACAATTACTTTAATTTAAAATAGTTATACATTATACATTATTACATTCAGTTGACTTTATTGAATAATCTGTTTAATTGCTCCGGTTTCGGGATAGAAAAGTACTTTGACGGGAGCTTTTTTGTCTTCAAACATAACGGGTGCCAGTCCTTCGCGGGTGCCGAACTGTACAATTTGTACCTCTCCCCGATAGAGTTTTTTCGTGCCCGTTTCAATCTCGACACGCGCTTTCCCCGGTACATTATATACGATGCCTTTCATCATCTTTTCTTTCTTTTCGGCTTCTTTCGGGTCGAGCTCCGGAGCGCGATCCGTCGCGTGCAGACTCAGGTAAACGGGCTGTCCGCCCAAATCATCGGCATCCAACACGCCTAGCTTTTCGGAAAAACGAAACAATACTTCGTTTTCCATATCGTCCTGAGGGATGATTCGTACTTCATGAAAAGTCGTTTTACGTTGTCGCCGACCGGTAAAAAGTGTCGTCAACGCCTGCTCCTGATCAGTGAGTTGCTGCAGTACAAGCTTCATGGCTTCACCGTCGGGAGGCATGTTGTCGGCCTCTCCCGAAACAATATCCATTTTACTTTCGCGCAGTCGATAAATTTGCTTGGCGGCGACTTCCGCCTGACGGGTAACTGATCCGGCCATAAGCAGTTCTTCCGTCATCAACGCCGTTACGTCGCTCGTTTCTGCGGCTTGTGCCTCACGTTTGATCGTCTCCAGCGATGACGGGTCGGCAGGGGTATAATCGGCATTGATCGAGCACATCAGTCCATCTTCCGTGAGATAAACATACGGTGCCACCGTCTTCGATTTAAATTCGACCGTATACGTGTTTTCTTCGTCGGGGACACCTTTGTTTTCTAAATAGATTTTCCCCAATTCATAATATATATGGTCGTTTGTAACGGCGTCTTTTACGCCCAAATATTTTTCTGCATATTTATAGTAGGGGCCGGCCTTGCAGGTTACTTTCGTTACTTCGGCAGTCACGATAAGCGACGTTTTGGGAAGCGAGTAAGTCACTCCGTATCCGTTGCTTTTCATGGCCACCTTTTTCTCGACCCGTGTCTGCGACATCGCGACGAACGATCCGAGCAACATGCTGGCGACTAATAGATTGATTCTCATTTTTTATCCTTTTTTTGAAAATAATCGCACAAATCTATGCAATATTTTTCTTTCCTGCAAAATTGTATGTACTTTTGTCCCGTAATCAAAGCAAAATTCGTGATGGAAAATTCTCCGACTTCTAATGAAATACAAGTAGAAATTACCGATGATATTGCACAAGGTACGTACGCTAATCTGGCAATCATTGCGCATTCTTCGTCAGAGTTTATTCTCGACTTCATCCAGATTGTGCCGGGAGCTCCCAAGGCGAAGGTCAAAAGCCGTATTATTCTCACTCCCGACAATGCTCAGCGTCTGCTTTATGCCTTGCAGGAAAACATTCGCAAGTTTGAAGAGCAGCAGCAAAACGGTGGTAGCACAAATACGGATGCTTTCAGCAACCTGATTCCGCCTATCGGTACGCCGGGACAGGCCTGATATCGAGCTATAAGTCTTGCAGCATACGCTTGAGGACAATCTGCGCCGATATCTCACGGTTGGCCGCTTCGGGGATGACCAAACTTTGTGGGCTTTCAATCACTTCGTCAGTCACAATCAAATTACGTCGTACAGGCAGACAGTGCATAAAAAATGCATTGTCGGTTAGCGCCATTTTTTCAGTATCGACCGTCCATGAACGATCGGTACTAAGCACTTGACCGTAGTGGGGATCGTGATACGCCGCCCAATTTTTAGCGTAGATAAAATCGGCTCCTTCGAACGCTTTGCGCTGGTTATGCTCTATACGCGCAGGACCAACAAACTGAGGATCGAGCTCATAACCTTCGGGATGCGTAATGACAAGCTCATATCCGGCGGCGTTGATCCATTCGGCAAAGCTATTGGGCACAGCTTGCGGTAATGCGCGCGGATGCGGTGTCCATGTCAGCACGATTTTCGGACGTTCCCTACGTTTATATTCTTCGATCGTGATCAGGTCGGCAAAACTTTGTAAAGGATGCCGCGTGGCCGCTTCCATACTGAAAACTGGTCGGCCTGAATAGCGAATAAATTGATGGAGGATTTTTTCGCTGTAATCGTCTTCCTTACTTTCAAAACGCGCAAACGAGCGTACTCCGATGATGTCGCAATAACACCCCATTACGGGAATGGATTCCAGTAAATGTTCGCTCTTGTCACCATCCATCACGACTCCCCGTTCGGTTTCCAGTCGCCACGCTCCCTGATTAACATCAAGCACAATGACGTTCATACCCAGATTCGTGGCTGCCTTTTGCGTACTTAATCGGGTACGCAGACTGTTATTGAAAAAAATCAGCAAAGCTGTTTTGTTTTTGCCCAATTCGTGATATTGAAAACGGTCTTTCTTAAGCTCTAAGGCTTCTTTTACCGCTTGACGGACATCGCCGATATCTTCCACTTTCGTAAAATTCATCTTGATTCGTGTTTTTGTTGTTTTACTGTTTGCTTGTTTTGCAAAGATAGACTATTTCCGATAAAAACAAATAGGGGATGATGATGTTTTAAAGAAATGAAAGATGCTTAATTGGTTAATTATTAAATTGTTTATTGGTAGGCAGAAGTTAATGAATGCTTGGGGGAGAAGTCTGAAAGAAAAAAAATACATTTTTCAATAAAAAGAATTTGTATATAAAAAATAAACATTATTGCTTTGTGATCAATAACGATAGAGATGATAAAAGGCAGGGTTTTATTTTCAAATACGATATGTTATGAACGTTTTTAGATTTTTTATTATTGCTTTTCTTTTTCTGGTTCAAACAGGATATGCACAAGAGAGATCGCGATATAAATGTGCATATCGGTTAGAAGTTTTACAGGATACCCTTGCTTTCGAATATTTCAGACCGTAAATCTATGTTGTTCAAATCGGAGATAAAATAACGAAAGGTTTTACGTATCAAAAGTTTTATCTTGATTCCCTTAAAACTCATGCTCCCGATTTATACAGGAAATTATTTAACTCCTCTGTGAAAGAGAGTATTGAGGCAATGAGAAGCACGGGGGATATTTCCCATGTGCGCAACAATCCCTTTCATCATGGGGCTTTTGCGTCGGATTTATATAAAGATTACGGGAAAAATGAAATCCGGGTAAAAGATAACATCAGCATTTATTCATTTGTATATACAGATGAGCTACATCCTCAAAATTGGGAGATACAACATGATACGACAACGATTTTGGGATATGTATCTCAAAAGGCAACGTGTCATTACAGGGGAAGAGATTGGATTGCCTGGTTTACGTTGGAAATACCGATCAGTGAAGGGCCGTGGAAGTTTTATGGTTTACCCGGACTCATAACAAAAATACATGATACGAAAAAGCAATACAGTTTCGAATTGACAGGTTTTCAAAAAGTTGAAGAAGATATTGAAATAAATATTCCACGAACGGTTCAAAAGATCGAACGTAAGGAATTTATAAAGTCTAAAATGGGGAAAACAGTGGAGAGCATAACAGAAAGTGAAATGGCAAGAGTCGGACTCTCTTCAAACAGCTATCCGAAGGCAAAACATTATGATTATATCGAGTTGGATTATAAAGATTAACCCTTGCTTAACTCATGCAAATTCTAATGAGGCGACCTTTTCAGTGAAAAACGAGATGGATTGTAACTTAATTGAATGTCATTATACATACCATATCTATGAAAAATATATTTATCTGCATTGTATTGTTCTGCTCTTTTATATCGGGTTCTGCTCAAGAAAAAGAACTGGATCAGGCTTATCTTCGTTGTCATTATCAATTAATCCAAATAAAGGATACGTTGAGAGGCAAGACGAAAGACGATTTATCCCAGATTACGCAATAGAATAAAAAACAACTATAACTACCTGATTAATAAAACATAATACATATATTTTTCTAATGCGTAGCGTTAGAGATTTTTTCAAAAAAACATTGTTTAAAAACTTATATATCAACATATTATAAGTGTATTTGAAATTGATTTTATACTAAGAAAAATAACTCAATGCGGAATCCGGGTTTATTAATATTGCAAATAGGAAGAACCGTTTCCAAATGCTTGAGTTATTATAGTAATCAGGTTGATTCCTTGTCTGCCCTGCCAAATAGTGATAAAATTATCGGTGGAATGATTAATAAGGCAATGAAAAATGGGGATTTTATGAAAGGTAATTATCCGCATAAACGAATGAAAACCTATGTTTACAAAAACTATCCGCAAGGAAAGATGACTGTTACCGACGGATTGTCATTACAAGATTATATGTACGAAGACAAACTGCATGCACAGGAGTGGCAAATGACAGACAGCACAAAAACGATCCTTGACTATGCATGTCAACAAGCCGTATGTTATTTTCGCGGACGACACTGGACGGCATGGTTCACTCCGGATATTCCTGTCAGTGATGGCCCCTGGAAGTTTGGCGGCTTGCCGGGACTCATTATGGAAGTGTATGATCGGGGACATCAATATCATTTTACCATCGTCGGTTTACAGCAGGTCGATAACGAGCCAATCGTTTTCAGTCAGACATATGGTAGCAGTAAGAAGTTCGAGCAAACAAACCGCATTGACTTTCTAAAGGCCAAGAAGCGTTATCTGATGGATATGAACGGCTATATCCAAATGGAAACGGGAATTGACCTGAGCAATGGCGAACCGGCAAACATCATGCGATATGATTTAATAGAGCTTGATTATAAATGATTTGTATGAAATTTCTCTTTTTTATTTTGTTTATACTCTTTCCATCTGTTTTGTTTTCCCATTGGAAAGACCCTCAAGGGGGAAGGAAAAATCGAGAGAAGCCTTTTTAGGGGAAAGATAAAAAAAGAAACCGTATGCATATCTATTTAATACACAAAAGTGTAATTTTTGACCAAATACGAAAAAATTACACTTTTGTGTAATGCCTGTAAAGAAGAAATCGTATAGCTTTGCATAAAAAAAGAATATTATATAGAAACATAGAACATATAATGAAGCTGGTAGCTCAGAATTACCACTTCAAATAAAAAAGCCTTCCCTCGCCAGGAAAGCGAAACAAACGAGAAACAGCTTACACGATGTATCACCAACAAGCAAGAAAAGGCGCTGCAAAGATAGTTGAAACAAGCAATATGCAAACCCGACGTGATCGGGATGTAAAGCATATCACACTGAAGTTGCCCCAAACGAAGCTGAGTAGTGAGAAAGGCAGTGCAGCAAATTCTCTACCGGAGACGGATTCTGATAAAATCTCTTCGGAAAGCTGTATGAAACAAGAGACGCGGATTTCGAAAAGCGAAACGAGTAGAAAAGAAAATTAAAATTTTACCATTATGTTAGAAGAATTAAATTTACAGGAAATGAGCGAGATTAAAGGTGGTATTTCTGTTGAAGAGTATTGTGGAACATTAAACATGCTCATTGACAGCAATTGGTCAACATGGAATAACCATCAAAGAGAAGCAGCAACTAATGCTTGGGCTGCACATTGCAGATAATTAAAAAGGCGTGAGTTCTCCCTCACGCCTTTTTTGAAAATTCGCTATTAAAAACACAGGAATTTAAATGTTTGCAATAAATTAAATTGATTACACTTATCATGAAACTGATAATTCTTGGCATTACTGTTTTTTTGCTTACAACATTAAGTATAGAGATAAATTCACAAGTATTAGATGATTGTGTCTTGAAATGCCAATACAGGTATACATGGAAATTTGATACGATAAAGAATGAAGTTAGAGATGATTTAATCGATCTTCAAATCGGAGGGGTAGTTTCGAAATGTTTTAGTTACTATACTTTTCAGAGTGATTCGTTACGTTCCACTCCTGATGGACGAAAAGTTTGGCGCGAATTATTTACTAAGGCAATTGAAAAAGATGGTATTAAAGCCACAAACTTTCCCTACAAACGAATGGAAACCTACGTTTACAAAAATTATCCGCAAGGCAAGATGACTGTTACCGACGGATTGTCATTACAAGATTATATGTACGAAGACAAACTGCATGCACAGGAGTGGCAAATGACAGACAGCACAAAAACGATCCTTGACTATGCATGTCAACAAGCCGTATGTTATTTTCGCGGACGACACTGGACGGCATGGTTCACTCCGGATATTCCTGTCAGTGATGGCCCCTGGAAGTTTGGCGGCTTGCCGGGACTCATTATGGAAGTGTATGATCGGGGACATCAATATCATTTTACCATCGTCGGTTTACAGCAGGTCGATAACGAGCCAATCGTTTTCAGTCAGACATATGGTAGCAGTAAGAAGTTCGAGCAAACAAACCGCATTGACTTTCTAAAGGCCAAGAAGCGTTATCTGATGGATATGAACGGTTATATCCAAATGGAAACGGGAATTGACCTGAGTAATGGCGAACCGGCAAACATCATGCGATATGATCTAATGGAGCGCGACTATAAATGATTTGTATGAAGTGTTTCTTTTTTATTTTGTTCATGCTTTTTCCATCAGTTTTGTTTTCCCAAAAGGAACAACTTCTTGAACCAGCAGTATTGGAAGTGCATTACCGGCACACGATGCAGCAGGATACCCTCAGGAAAAATAAGATGGAGACTGATTCAATGATTCTGAGGATCGGGGAAAACGTTAATCAGTTTTTCAGTTATCATACATTTTATCATGATTCGCTTTGGAACGACCCTCAAGGGCGGGAAAAGGCCGAGGAGCTGACATTAGAGGCTCTTCGTATGCGGGATCATTCGAAAAGGCCACAAATAAGGACTACTTACGATTATCTCTATACGAACTATCCGACCGGCAAAATCACTGTAACAAGTCGTCGGTTCGTGATCGGATACAAGTACGATGACGAATACCTCCCGCTGCAATGGACGGTTAAGGATTCAGTCAAGCACATACTGGGGTATCCGTGTCGAATGGCTGCATGCAATTTTCGCGGACGGCATTGGATCGCTTGGTTTACGGCGGATCTTCCTGTTAGCAGTGGTCCTTGGAAATTAGGTGGTCTTCCGGGACTTATTTTGGAAGCATACGACCGGAACGATGATTATCATTACATGGCTGTACGAATCGATAAGCACAACCTCCGGCCGGTAACGTTTTACAATTTTGAAGAAACAGCGTTTCTCCGAACAGACCGTAAAAGATTTCTTCAATCCCAACGCGCCTTTATCTCCGGAAAGCCCGTGAATGAGATCGAGCTTATCCAAGAAATTATGCAAAAAGGGCTGAAATCAACGTATGTGCAACGTGAGCCAAGGAGGCTTTTCTACGATTTTAAAGAACGTGATTATCAATAAAAAAAGCGAAGGATATGAAAAAAATGGGTTGCTGCTTGTTAGGATTACTGTTTGTTGGATACGCGTTTGCACAGCGAACGGAAAAAGTGTTGGACGACGCTTTTCTGAAATGTCAGTATCGTCATACGTATTTAAAAGACACGCTGGATATCGCTGTATTTGAAGACCTATTTATTCTCCAAATCGGGAAAAATAACTCGAAATGGTACAGCTATTATACCTTTCAGAACGACTCATTAAAAAGTTCTCCCGAAGGGCAAGAAAAGTGGAAACAGATGTTTAACAAAGCGTTGGAAGATTGGAAGAAGCATCGGAACCGTACACGCTTTATGAATAGTTTTTCGCATAGCCGTTCCAGAACAATCGTGTACAAGAACTATCCCGAAAAGGAAATAACGGTTACAGATGTCATACGGGGAGATTGGGTGTCGTATAAAGACACATTGAACGCCCAACCGTGGCAGATGACAGACAGCACAAAAGAAGTGTTAGGCTATGTTTGCCAGCAAGCCGAATGCGACTTTCGCGGACGACATTGGACAGCATGGTTCACTCCGGATATTCCCATCAGCGACGGGCCTTGGAAGTTCGGCGGCTTGCCGGGGCTGATCCTGGAAGTGTATGACCGAGGCTATCAATATCATTTTACGATGATGGGGATCGAAAAAACAGCGGACGAACCCATCGTTTTCTCATTGCCTTTAAACGAAAAGGCTGTCTACAAATCTGTGCAAAGAAAAGAATTTCAGAAGGCAAAGTTTTTTGATTTGAACCATTCGGGTAGCCTAATGAGTGCCGAATATGGTTTGTCGATGGGAGAAGATAAACCCGTATACCGTGATCTGATCGAGCGCGACTATAAATAGGTAGTACCTACCCGACTAATTTGGACGAAAAACATGAAACGAGTCATCCTTTTGTCAACCGTGTTGTTTCTGATGAGCGGTGGGCTGACAGCCCAGTCCCTGACGGTGTTGTCGGGGAAGGTTACCGACAAGGCTTCCGGCCAGCCACTTGCGGGGGTATTGGTAACTATCCGTCCGGCAGGCGAAAATAAGGTAGTGAAGTTTACACAGACATCGACGGAAGGGATGTTTGAACTTTCGATCAAAGCGCTTCCCGCGAGTCATGTATTGCACTTCTCGATGATGGGATACGCTCCGTTAATTTTTCCGCTCGAAGCCGGACGCAAATTCTACGACGCGGCGATGACGGAGAAAGCGACACCGTTGAAAGAAGTCCTTGTCAAAGCGCCAAGCATTCACCAGCGTGGCGATACGGTAACGTATATCGTCTCCAACTTCGCCGACGTTCAGGACCGGAGTCTGGCCGATGTGTTGAAGAAAATGCCCGGAATCGAAGTCGAAAAAAGCGGTGCGATCAAATACAACGGGGTATCGATTAATAAGTTTTACATCGAAGGGAAAGATATGCTCGGCGGACTGTACGGCATCGCCACGAACAACATCCACCAGAAAGATGTGGGAAGCGTGGAGGTTATGGAGAATCATCAGCCGATTAAAGCGCTCGAAGACCTTTCGTTCTCACAGAATCCGGCCATCAATATTCGCCTGAAAGAAGATGCCAAAGCCCGATGGGTCGGGACGGCCAAGGCGGGCGCCGGGTTCAGTCCGTTTCTTTGGCACGCCGAGGTGGCGTTGATGCGCTTCAAAAAGAAATCGCAGACGCTCAATACCTTCAAATCGAATAATACGGGCGTCGACCTTGTTAGCGAGACGAGCCTGTTCACTATCGACGATATTCTTACACCGTTCGGGAAGAGCTATCGGTTGCGTGATTATCTTTCGGTCAAGCCCGATTATCTCCGCGAAATCGACAGCGACCGAAGCCGTTTCAATAAGACGCATCAGTTCAACACCAACAACTTGTGGTCGCTCGGGAAACATTACGATCTGATGGCGCAGATCACGTATCTCAACAATCGATTGACTTCGGACAACGAAACTCGCACCTCGCACTTTCTCGAAGATTCGACCATCGTGACCGAAGCAATCGAACACGCGACGGAGAAGCAGCATCGACTCTCCGGACAGCTGACGCTTACGGCCAATACCTCCGGATATTATTTCAAGAACCGACTCCTTACCGACTTGCGCTGGGACGATACGGACATGGGAGTCGCAGGCACATTTCCCAACAGACAAACGGCCACGATCCCGCACCGCCAATTCTCGAACGATCTGGAAATCATTAAACGTCATGGCAAACGGGCTTACACGGTGAATTCGTATAACTTGTATCAAACGAAACCCCAGCATCTCAGTGTCGTAAGAACAAACGGAACTCAACATCAGCATCTTGAAGCATCGGCTTTTTACACGAACACAAATACCGCCTTGTCTTTTTATGTCAGGCCTCTGACTCTCTCCATGAAATTAGGGATAGTAGGAGTGATCCGCTCATTGACGGGTGAACTTACGGGTGTTTCCGACACCCTCGGGCAAATGAAAAACGATGTCTCGATGCGTTATATGAACCTCTATGTTTCGCCCGAAGTCGAGTTCCGGCAAAACGGTTTTGAGGCGAAATGCGATATGCCTGCTTCGTTCGTCCCGTATCGTTATACGGATAACCTGACGGACAGAAAGCATAATCGGGAGAAGTTTTTTCTCTCGCCTCGTCTATACATGCGCTATCACTTCACGTCGAGACTGTCGGCTTCTCTTTCGGGGCGATATGCGCAAAGCGCGCTTCCGGAGCAGTTTTTCTACGAAGGCCTGATCCTGAACAATTATCGTCATCTGACAAGAGGATGGATCGACTATACGAGCGGAAACAGCCGGACGGTACATTTCGGCATCCACTATCGTCAGCCGCTGAAAGCCTTCTTTGCGAGTGCGGATGTCGCACGCTCTTGGAGTTACAATCCTTATCTTTCCAACCGCTATTTTCATGGCGCATACCTGCTGAATACGTTCGTGCGCAAGGATTACCGCTCCGACACATGGATGCTCGACGGAAGCGTCAGCAAAGGTATCGCGCCGATAAACGGTATCGTATCCGTTCGCACGTCATTCGTCGTATTTAACGGTGCCCGCTCGCAACAGGGGAAAGAACTGCCTTACACGACGAAAGACTGGCAGATCACCCCTAAGATCACCAGCCGTTTCGCAACGTGGTGCAACGTAGCCTACGAACTTTCTTTCTCGCATTACCGGTTACGGATGAAAAACTCGGCGGCAGAGTCGTCGTACAGTAACCTGTGGCAATCGTTTTCCTGCCATGTTACGCCCGGAAAAAGATGGCGTCTGCAACTCGTCGGAGAGCATTATTACAACGAGATCACCAGAGACGTGTCGAAACATCTCTTTCTGGCCGATGCCACGTTGACTTGCAGTTTGCCCAAAGGATGGGAGTTGAATCTGCTCGTAAAAAACATCTTCGACCGCGAAACATACGCATACACCGTCTACAACGAGCTTTCGGCCATCAGCAAGTCGTACGTTATTCGACCGCGTAATGTCCTGTTCAGTGTATTTTTCCGCTTCTGAAAGAGATGAAATACACTTTTGCGTCATTGGCTATAAAAACAAGTGTATCGTTTCGCTTTCCGGTGGGGGCGCGTTAGTACTGTTACTAACGAGGTATTAGTACTACTACTAACGATGCATTAGTAACGTTACTAACGGGGTATTAGTAAGGGTACTCATTGCTTCCGATCAGAAAAGCTCGTTTAATGGCTTTATTCATAGCGAAGTAAAAAAAGCCTTTCCTATCTATGAAAAGTGAAACAAACGAAAAAATATCCCGAAAAAGAAAAGGAAGCCGAATTAGCTATGGCAAATACTTCTACCTTCAATTATCCCATGTCGGATCATAAGAAATCATGGTCGTAGACGTCGGAGAAAGACCGATGTAGATCAGATCGTTCATGACAAACATGCAATGAATGCCTCTTGCTTGAGGTGGAAGTTGCGATTTCTTCGTCCATATCATCGTAGACGGATTATATTCGAGGATATAATATGCTTCGTCAATCATGTAGATTCGATTATTATGTGCCACACCGGCCAAAATGCCCTCGGTCGAAATCGTACAGGTTGTTTCTCGTGTCCATAAAGCGGCATTCGTTGTTTTCCACAATCCTTTATTGAAGACGCCGCTTCCGTTTTTACCGAGTCCGACATAAGCCGTATTCCCGATCGTTACGGCTATACCTCCGTATTGTTGGACAGGAAAATCGGGCTGCCGTTTCCATGTATTGGCCGAGACCTCGTACATCCACACCTCGTTTTTCACTGTGTCTTTGCGACCACCTACGTAACAGATGCTGTCGTTCAAAGCAAAGCCCACCGAGAGATACGAGGAATCCGGTCTTGTGGCCGTCGATCTGTCATACCAGGTATTACTCCACGAGTTATATTGATAAAAATCGTTTCTCGCTTTACGATCGGCAGCCATTCCCCCGAAAATAAAGGCTGATCTGTCGTGCACGACGGCTGTCTGCCATTTGACCGGGCCTTCCGGATGTGGCAGCATCGCTCTCCATTCGTCTGCAGCAGCGTTATAATAATGAAGTTCAGCCGTATATTGAGGCCCAATATCTCCTCCGAGAATATATCCCCAATCTTTGATAGAGAAATATGCCGGAGAATTTTGGATACGAGGAGCACCTTGAAACGTTTTTAAATTTCCTTTGAAGACTTTGGGCATCGTTCTGACTTTGACCTCTCCGTATGAAGTTCCTTCGTTATTCGTGGCATAAGCTCGGAAATAGTACGTTACTCCTCCTTTCAGACCGATAATTTGATTACTGAAAACGCCTTCCGCATTCGGCTCAATCTCTAATACTTCGGCATTCGTCAGGGTCGGATTCGAGACGGTAGCAGACCAGCAGATACCGCACGATTTCACGGCACTTTGTCCCGCTTCCTCAACCTTTCCGCCAACTGTAACCGATCCTTTCGAGATGTTTTTCAACTCTGCCGTAGTGACAGTGGGGATATTGCTCTTCGTGATGAACGAATCTTGTTCGCTGTATGAAATGCCGAATTCTTTATTCCGCGCAAAAGCTCGCACGTAATATTTCTGTCGCGAGATCAGGTTTTCGCATTCTATCTTGAACGTGCCGGCTCCCACACCACATTTATCATCATACGACGCATTTTCAAGGGTGGGATTTTTCTTTGTGCTCCAGCAGAAACCGCGCTGAATGACGGGGGCATCCCCTTCTTTTACCACCGTGGCAGAGAAAGTGGCTGTCGTATAGCCTCTTTTTAGAATCGTTACGGGCGAAACCGTCGGCAAACCGTCTCCTGTCAGGAAGGTCCGAAGAGGGCCGGACACAACATAATAGCCAAATCGATTTCGTACAAAAGCCTGAACGTAATACTTTGTAGATGCTCTCAGACCGGTGATCCGGCAGATGAATGAATCGGTATCCATCGTACTTAGAACCGAATCTTTCGGAAGCATCGAGGTCGATGTCGAATAATACACTCCACGAGCCAGCACAGCTCCTTCGCCGTGCAATTCTATTTTTCCTCCGGATAGGGCTGTTTTGGCACGTACACTGTCTATCAGCACAAACGTACGAACCGATCCTAATCCTGTATTAGTCGAGACCTTACTTTCTTCTCCGTAGGCAATCCCTTTCAGGTTTTTGGCATAAGGCCGGATATAATATGTTGTGTTACTCGATAAGTTTTCGATCGTGCCGCTAAATTCACCCAGTCCCTTTCCGAAAGCCTGCGCACTGTCGGGGCGAACGGTTGGATTGTTTTTTTTCGACCAGCATAATCCGCGCTCTTCCACAGCTGCGCCGTTCGCCTTTTCGACCGAGGTGGTCAATGTGATGGTGGAAGCTGTGCGCGCTATTTTTACGGTTGTTCCCAACTGGGGGATTTTAGCGTTTTGTATTCCCGGTTCTACCTTCGGATCGTCAAAGCATCCGTAAAATAATCCGCAAGAAAAAACGATCAGAAAGATGTAGTATTTAGTCTGTCTCATTGTGTGTTCATTTTTTAGAAAACCATGCCGACTCCCGCATTCGGATAGAAGTACCTGAAGTTAAAACTACTGCATCCGCCCGAAACATAGAAGCGCTTGTTTTTTAAAAAGTAGGTGACATCCAAGTCTATTTTAAGTCCTTTTTTCGAGCCGTCGCGGTCTTTCGCCCATCCGGTTGACTGCATGATGCCTTCATCGTTTACGATTTCGTATTCTCGCAATACATTTCGTTGCCAATACCCTGCTCCCAAAGACGTGTACAAATTCTCTACGGTCTTCAACATAATACCGGCCGATCCCATCATCACATTCGCTTTCGTTCTTCCTGTCGGACCGTAATATTGCTGCATGTTTTCAATCACGAACCGATTTCCATCGACACGACATTCTTCGTTATGCCCTTGGAAAGAAAGGTTGGAATGCAGTTTCACATACCAACCAATTCGGTTGTTTACTCCACCGACCCGAATACCGTATGGAGCCAACAAAGAAAAATCATACCCGGCAAAGAAACGCATCGGTTCTCTGGGTTTCTTCGGAAGGGTAGGGGGAGGCGCGTTGGAACGGCGTATATCTTCGAGCTGTTTGCGCCAATAGCCGGCAGTCGTCCGGTTCTCAGAGGTGCCTATCCCTTGCGTATAATAGAGGATTAATTTCTGGATAGCTGATGTGTCTCGTTCCGTTGCGTATTCATTGAGGCAGTTCAAGCATTTGCTCATTACCGTACGCATCGAAACATGCATCGTTTCATCTTTCAGCCATATTTCGGTAAGTTGATGGATACTGTACTGGTCACAGTATGAAACGCCTTCTTCGTACCACATTTTCGCGTCTCGATAATCGTTGCGTTTCATCGCTTCGTCTCCTCTACGGTTATATTCGGTCTGTCGCTGTGCTCCGGCATAGGAGGGTAGCAGTAAACATCCGAATATCATCCACATCCATATTTTCATGTATCTTTCTCTTTGTTATTAGTAGGTCGTAAGTCCTCTCCCGACCAAGACTCCGTTTGAGTTATAAATATCGTACAGATGGTCTTCGCGCTCAAAAGCCCGCCCGCTTTCCGACCGTCCCACACTCAGGTAAATGCATTGGATACGTTCGATTCCTTTGGCATCAATTGCCCCATAACGTCCGTTTTGTTTCTTCCGGACAATCGTGTAGTTGCCAAAAGTCATTCCCGGTTCATACAACGCGATCCGAGCGGCGATATTTTTTTCTTCTATTTTCTCCTCACAAGCTAACGATAAACGAACGACGTCTTCGGTAACCTTTATTTCTTTGGCTTTTGTAAAGTCAGCTTTTGCCTCAACATAATGACCTTGATCCATTTTCATTTTCCCGGACGCCAACAATGCCGCATAATTCGCATTCATCCGTTCGGCCTCTTCTTCCGTTTTCTTTGTTTTTGACGCTTCTTCAGATGCCTTCTTATCCGATTCTTTGCTTGTCGTCGTTTTCTCCGGTTTCGCTTCTTTCTTTACCGGAAGAGCCGTTTCGTTTCCTTCTTTTTTCTCCGTTCGCTCCTCTTTATGGATTTCATTTGTCGCTTCGGACGGAGATGGTTCCGTCGATGGCATTTCCGTCTGAGGTTGGAGATCGGTCGGAATGATCGGTTCGCCTTGTTGTATCGAGGCATCAGCCACTAACCTGTTGTTGATAAGCGTTGTGCTTTTATCGTTCGAACTGAACAAGTATGATACAGCCCAACCTACACCGGCGAACGCAAAAATTAACAAAGGTAACAAAATCCGTCGTTTACTTTTTGTACGCCGTTGTTTGGATGGCTTCGTTTTCGAAGGGATAGATACAGTTTCTTCATTGTCAGTCGATCCAGTCTTGCGAGAAGTTGCGATCAACTGGGTATTTTCATTCTCATCGACAGATGGTTCTGCTTCGTACTCCTTCTTTTTCGGAAAGCTTATGTTTTCTTTGTTTTCGATCGATGGTGGGATATCCAAAGCATCCATCATTTCTTTTATCGACTGATAGCGATCTTTCGGATTCACTTGCATCGCTTTCAGCACGACGGCTTCCGTTTTCGGAGAGAGCTGTTTATTTAGTTCCGAAGGATGAATCAAAGGCTTTGTCGCCCTTAAAATCGATTCGACCGGGATTACGCCGGTCAGCAGATTATACATGGTTGCCCCCAAGGAATAAACATCCGGACAGGGGGAGAAATTCACCGTACCCTCATCGTCGTACTGTTCGATCGACGCAAATCCTTTTGATAGCGTAAGCGTCGTTGTGCATGCCTCCTGTTCTTCGAGATCGTAACGCTTACTGACGCCAAAATCGATCAATCGGGCATTGTCGTTCTTGTCGATTAAGATATTGTTGGGCTTGATATCGAGGTGCAGGATATTTTTCTGATGTACAAACTCCAACGCCTTCCCGATTTGTGCGACGTACTTGAGCACTTTCGATTCCGGCAACACGGTCTGCTCGCTCAACATGGATTTCAATGAACAGCCGGATATATGCTCCATCGCGATATAGGCCGTGTTGTTCTCTTCAAACACTTCCAACACATTGACGATATACGGATGATGGACTTCGGAAAGAATTTTGGCTTCTTCGATTTGTCGCTCTTTGAACTTATCAAAAAGGATTTTACCGGTTCCGGAATGTACTTTGACTTCGAATGTCGTCTCATCTCTAAAGCAATAGTCTTTAAAGAAGTATTCTTTAATACAAATGGGCACGGTTGTTTCTACCGCTCCGAGTTCACCTTTGACCTCAGTGTTCCACTCGCCCAAATAGGTGATTCCGAATCCTCCCTGGCCGATGACTTTCGTTAGACAATACTTGCCATTTTGCAAACAATATCCGTTCGGCAAATTCATAATTACTTACAGTAATCAGATTTCGCAACAAAGATACATTTTTTTAACGAAAGAATAAAAAAGGTAGGATAAATTACTTGTAACTCGATGAATTTTGCACTTTTAAGACAGGCAAAAGGTAGAAAGAATAATTGTCATGAGCTTTTTCATCACATGCTTCTACAAGGGAATCTTTTACCCTTTCAGGCATGAAAGGTCTGCTGAAAAGAGAAGATAGTGTGTTGTCCGACAGACATTCGGTCACTCCATCCGTACACATGAGAAAACAATCGTCCGGCTGAATATCCGTCAGAAATGTGATGTCTGCTTCGGTCGGATTGGCTGTGCCTGTGATCGCTCGGGTGATGATGTTTTTCTGAGGATGACGCAAGGCTTCTTCTTGGGTGATTTTACCTGTCTTTACCCAGAAATTGACGAGTGAATGGTCTTCCGTCTGAAAAACAGCCTTTCCGTTTCGGAACTGATAAATCCGACTGTCACCGATATGTGCGGACGTAACTCCTTCGTCGCCAAAGTAAAGCATCGTGAGTGTGGTGGCCATTCCCTCTGCTTCGGGATGGGTCGAGATGTATTCTTCGAAACGCACTTCGGTATATCGGACAGCTTTGCGAATCAGATTTTCTGTGTCATCTTCTTCCATAAAAGTGGAAAAGAAAATTTGAAAAGATTCACATGCCAGCGAACTGGCGATCTCGCCTTTTTCGGCACCGCCAACACCATCGCATACGACAAAGAGCCTCTGTGAACGTTCGATCGTTTGAGAGGAGGAGGGAAAGATCGCATCTTCGTTGTTCGGTCTTCTTCCTTTTTCACAAATGGCGTAGGGCATTCCGAGCGTTATATTCATGGCGTTAAAAGAAAGATGAGTTATTCCTTAAAGCGAACGAGCGTATGTCCGATTTTGATTTCGTCGTTATCTTTCAGCACAACTACTTCACCTTTATCTAAACATCTGCCGTTATATTGCGTATGATTCTTGCTCTGGTAATCGGAGAGCATATGGATGTAGTTTCCCCGATTGTCTTTTTTTACTTCTATCCGCATATGATTGCGGCTCATTTCTTTATCGCCGGTTTCGATACGGATCGTCGCTTCCGACACAGACGCTTTGCGTCCTGCGATAAAGATTCCTTCACGCAAAGGAAACGTTTGTTCCAAGGTGTCCGGATTGGCAACTACAATTAACCGGCCACATCCTTTTCGGATGGGCCGGATCAAAACGGTTTCGGAGTCGGCCGGCTGTTCGTTTTTTAAATACGAAACCGGAACATCCTGCCGGCATTTCGGGCATTTAAATGAAGCAATTCCTTCGGGAATTTTTGTTTCATCAACTTTTAAACCGACTTTACAATGCGGGCATTTGACCGGAATCATAAAATGATTGAAACGTCTGCGTCATCCATTCCCGAAGTGATGTCGATGATGTCGTCGTCAGATGCGATTTCCACATCGTCGGAAAGCGTGATGAAGTCCGTGTCGTCCAACACTTCATCCACCATTACGAAATCACTCGCGGGTGTTTCATTGACGTCGATCAACAAGACTTCATTGACGTCGTTGTCTATCGTTACGAATGTATGTTCATTATCCATCTCTTTTCTGTTTTTTATTTGTTATTCTGTCACAAAGATACGTATTAAAATCTGATGTGATTTCATCCTTTCCCATTAACGTACGAAGCAACGAGATTATTGTACAAAACTATTGTTTTGCATTTATCATTCTATTTTTTCACCCATTTCGCACGACATGAGCCGACGGAGCATCTCTTTTTATTGGCTAAAGATTCCCAGGGAATTTCGCCCAGAAACGTCCCGCATTTAGGGCAGACGTAATCGATTTTGAATTGATTGGATAGGCGTTGCATCAAAGCCGGGATTTTAGCGGACTGTCTGGCTCCAAGGTAAATACCCAAAGTGGGTGCACATATAGCCAGTGTCAAACTGCCGATAAAGACGCCTTGATGATGTTTCCCAAGGACGCCGATAATGAGTCCTGCCACCCCGACAAAAGCAAAAGGCAGGGATTGGAAAATACGTGTTTTGAACTGATTCGTTGACTGGATTCGTATTTTTTCTTTGACATATCTTTCATAGACGGGCTTTAAGGCGGCAAATTCTTCGCTGTAATCGTTGTCCGATTTCAATACGGCCATGATATCGAGAACATAATGATCGCCGAGCGTAATGACATCAGAAGGCGTCACTTTTTTCTTGATGACACGGTCTCCATTGACATAGGTGCCGTTCGCGGAGTCTATGTCTTCAATAAAAAGATGGCCGTTTTCATCGCGCATCAACCGTGCGTGATACCGGCTGACGTGTACATCGTCTACTACAAAGTCATTGTCGTTTGCTTTACCGATCCGGATGATCATCGTGTGTCTTTACTTTTTGTTGTGATTAGTGCATCCTGTTCCAGACTCTCTTTTAGCGATTTTAACGGTTCTCTGGGTACAATTAGTTCGCGAGGTTTTGAGCCGGGTACGAGCAGCAGCAATTTTTGTTTCGGTAAGTTAATTTGCAAAATATAATTTTTATTGATGATATAGCTTTTGCCGACTCGAACGAGCTGTGCTCTGGAGTCTGAGGCTTGCGTATCCAACATGCCTTCGATTTTTCCGATATTGATTGCAAATGTAAACTGAATGCCTTCCGTCAATAGCAGTTTCGTATAATTCCGATCTGCTTCGAGATAAAGTATGTTGCTGATGCGTATGCGCAATAATTCATCTCTCGTTTTTATTATCAAATACCGATCCATCCTTTTTATTTAGCAGGTATAGTCAATTATTGAGGAGCAAAAGTAGACTTTTTTTAATACCTGTCCAAAGAAAACATAAAAAAAGAGCATGTCAGCATTCGATGTTTATCTGACACGCTCCTTTTTCTTTTTTCAGGGATGGACAACGGTCCGTATTATCCTTCAATAGCAGCTTGCGCAGCCGCAATACGTGCGATCGGTACGCGGAAAGGCGAGCAGCTGACGTAGTCTAATCCTACCTGATGGCAGAATTTTACGGACGAAGGTTCTCCTCCGTGTTCGCCGCAGATGCCGCACTTCAATTCCGGACGTACGGCACGGCCTTTTTCCGTGGCCATGCGAATCAACTGTCCGACTCCATTCTGGTCAAGCACTTGGAATGGGTCTACCTTCAGAATTTTCTTTTCCAGATAAATCGGAAGGAAGGAGGCGATATCGTCGCGTGAATAGCCAAACGTCATTTGAGTCAGGTCATTCGTTCCGAACGAGAAGAATTCGGCCTTCGAAGCGATCTTATTTGCTGTCAAAGCAGCGCGCGGTACTTCGATCATCGTACCGACTTTAAAGTCAATTTTATCTCCTTTTTCGGCAAAGAGCGCTTCCGCTTCGGCCCGAATCACTTCTTCCTGCTCTTTAAATTCGTATACGATACCGGTCAGCGGGACCATAATTTCGGGATAAGTCGAGATACCTTCCTTTTTAAGTTCGAGCGCAGCTCCGAGGATTGCGCGTGTCTGCATCTGTGTAATTTCGGGATACGTATTCCCCAAGCGGCACCCGCGATGTCCGAGCATCGGATTCTGTTCGTGCAGAGCATCTACCCGTTGCCGGATGTATTCTACGCTTACGCCCATTGCATCGGCCAGTTCTTTCTGACCTTTCGGATCGTGAGGTACAAATTCGTGCAACGGAGGATCGAGCAGACGAACCGTGACGGGATAGCCGGCCATGGCTTTGAAGATTCCTTTGAAGTCGGCCTGCTGATAGGGCAGGATTTTCGCCAACGCTTTCTTTCGTCCTTCGGCGTTCTCGGAGAGAATCATTTCGCGCATGGCTTTGATTTTATCGCCTTCGAAGAACATGTGTTCCGTACGGCACAATCCGATACCTACGGCTCCGAATCCGCGTGCCACTTCCGCGTCGTGCGGTGTATCGGCGTTTGTACGCACTTTGAGGTGAGTATATTTGTCCGCCAGCTTCATGAGTTCTGCGAAGTCGTCGAGCAGTTCGGCGGCTTGCGTACACACTTCATCTTTATACACTTCGCCCGTTGTACCGTTGATGGAGATATAATCGCCTTCCTTCAGTACTGTTCCGTCTATTTCGACTGTGCGATTTTTATAATCGATATTCAATGCTCCTGCACCCGATACGCAGCATTTTCCCATGCCACGGGCTACGACAGCGGCATGCGAGGTCATTCCTCCGCGAGCGGTCAGGATACCTTCGGCCACGGCCATACCCGCTAAATCTTCGGGCGATGTCTCGATACGTACAAGCACGATTTTATGCCCTTCGTCGTACCATTTCGCCGCATCATCTGCGAAGAATACGATCTGTCCCGTAGCTGCTCCCGGCGAGGCGGGAAGTCCGCGTGTCAGCACTTTGGCCTTTTTCAACGCTTCTTTATCGAATACGGGGTGAAGCAGCTCATCCAGTTTGTTCGCATCGATCCGTTTCAAAGCCGTTTTTTCATCGATCATGCCTTGACGTAGCAGGTCCATGGCAATCTTAACCATCGCCGCACCGGTACGTTTTCCGTTACGGGTTTGCAGGAACCAGAGCTTGCCGTCTTGTACGGTAAATTCCATATCCTGCATGTCGCGGTAATGATCTTCGAGCTTCGTCTGAATCGCGTCCAGTTCTTTGTATATTTCGGGCATGGCTTCTTCCATCGAAGGGTACTCCGCTGCTCTGAGTGCTTCAGGCACACCGGCCAGTTCCGCCCAGCGTTGCGAACCGATTTTCGTGATCTGTTGCGGGGTGCGGATACCGGCCACCACGTCTTCGCCTTGCGCATTGATCAGGTATTCGCCGTTGAACAAATCTTCGCCGCTGCCTGCGTCGCGCGAGAAGCAAACACCGGTTGCCGAGGTCTCGCCCATGTTGCCGAACACCATGGCCTGTACATTGACTGCCGTTCCCCATTCGGCCGGGATGCCTTCCATCTTACGATACAAAATGGCGCGTTCGTTCATCCACGAGTTGAAGACGGAGCAGATGGCTCCCCACAGCTGTTCATAAGCAGATGTCGGGAAGTCACGACCGGTTTGTTTCTTGACGGCAGCTTTGAATTTCGTTACCAGCTCTTTCAGGTCGTCTACATCCAGTTCGTTATCGAGCGTAACGCCCTTGGCTTTCTTTGCCTCTTCGATGATTTCCTCGAACGGATCGATATCTTCCTTATTTTCGGGCTTCATCCCCAAAACTACGTCTCCGTACATCTGGACAAAGCGGCGATACGAGTCCCAGGCAAAGCGGGGATTGTTCGTCTTACGCGCCAGTCCTTCGACGACTTCGTCGTTGAGTCCCAGATTCAGGATGGTATCCATCATTCCGGGCATCGAAGCGCGGGCTCCCGAACGTACCGAAACGAGCAGAGGGTTTTCTACGTCTCCGAACTTGGAATGCATCAATGATTCGACGTAGGCTACCGCATTTTTCACTTCGTCTTGCAGTAAGGCTACCACTTTTTCTTTTCCGATTTTATAATACTCGTTGCAGACATCGGTTGTAATGGTAAATCCCGGAGGAACAGGCACTCCGATCAGGTTCATTTCTGCCAAGTTGGCTCCTTTTCCACCCAGCAGATTCCGCATATCTGCCCGCCCTTCGGCTTTTCCGTTGCCAAAGGTGTAAACTCTCTTTATTTCCATATATTTGTTGAATTATGATAAGTCATAGAAATCTCGACAGTGCAAATATAGCTATTTTGATCGCTGATTTCCAAATAAACCGCGAAGGTATTTTTATGTTTTAAAACTATTTTTGATTCTATCCGGAAGTTAGTTTTTATATTTGCGTGGCGAATTTTTTAATTATTCACAGATTTGACACGAAAAAAGAAACCCTTCCCGATACTGGAAGAGGTAGAAATCACGGATGTTGCGGCCGAAGGCAAAGCGATTGCCAAAGTGAGTGAAATGGTTGTTTTTGTGCCGTGGGCGGCACCGGGTGATGTGGTAGATATCCGTTTGACCCGCAAACGAAGTCATTATGCCGAAGGGAATGTTATCGCATTCCACAAGTACAGTGAGAAGCGGGCAACTCCTTTCTGCGAACATTTCGGGGTATGCGGAGGCTGCAAATGGCAGCATCTGCCTTACGAAGAACAGTTGCGCTATAAGCAAAAACAAGTTACGGATACGCTGACGCGAATCGGCAAGGTACCGATCGGAGAGGTGTTGCCGATTCTCGGTTCGGAGCGCACGACGCATTACCGTAACAAGCTGGAGTTTACATTTTCGAACAAGCGCTGGCTGACCGAACAGGAAGTGGCCTCCGGTATCGAATATACGGAGATGAACGCGCTGGGGTTCCATATTCCGGGCATGTTCGATAAGGTGCTCGATATCCGGCGTTGCTGGTTGCAGGACGATGTGTCGAATCGGATTCGGCTATGCGTGAAAAATTTCTGTCTGACGCACGAGGGTTATTCTTTCTTCGACTTGAAAAATCAGGAAGGCTTTGTGCGCACGTTGATGATACGTACCGCCTCGACCGGTGAGCTGATGGTCGTTCTGGCTTTCTTCAGAGAAGATAAGGCGCTACGCGAAGCCTTGTTGGAGCATCTGCTGGAGCAAATACCGGAAATTACGTCGCTGATGTATGTCATCAACGGGAAACGGAACGATACGCTGACCGACTTGGATATCGAGTTATATCGTGGGAAAGATCATTTGATTGAGCGGATGGAGGATTTGCAGTTCAAGGTGGGACCCAAATCATTCTATCAAACAAACAGCGAGCAGGCTTACCGGCTGTATGATGTAACGCGCGAGTTCGCCGGATTGAGCGGCAACGAAACGGTTTACGATCTTTACACCGGTACCGGGACAATCGCCAACTTCGTTGCCCGGAAAGCCCGCAAGGTAGTAGGTATCGAATATGTGCCCGAGGCAATCGAGGATGCGAAAGTAAACGCGCAACTGAACGGCATCGACAATGTCGCGTTCTTTGCCGGAGATATGAAAGATTTGCTCACGACGGCTTTTATCGAAGAACATGGCCGGCCGGACGTAATCATCACCGACCCCCCACGCATGGGTATGCACAACGACGTGATTGATACGATTCTGGCGGCATCGCCCGAAAAAATCGTCTATGTGAGTTGTAATCCGGCTACGCAGGCACGAGACATGGAGCGGATGAGTATCCGTTATGAGGTGGTAAAAATTCAGCCGGTCGATATGTTTCCGCATACGCATCATGTCGAAAACGTAGCCTTGCTTCGTAAAAAGAATGACCGATAGAGTTACGATGTAATACCATACTATATAATGTATAGAAATACATTTGTTTTCCCGCTTGTGTCTTTGCTTCTGTTGCTGTGCGGATGCTACAGCGGAGGGAACCGTTCTCAGAGTGAAGAGACTTCATCCGATTGGCCTTCCATCAAAGAGAAGGGGGAGATAACGGCTGTGACGCTTAACAGTTCTACGTCGTATTTCCAATATAAGATGCAGGCGATGGGGTATGAGTACGATCTCATCGCCGACTTCGCCCGCCAGAACGGATTGCGTTTGAATATGAAGGTGGCCGAAAACATTACCCGCCTGATGGAGATGTTGCAGTCGGGCGAGGCCGATGTTGCGGCTTATCCGATTACCATCGACAATAAGTTAAAAGAGCAGATGCTTTTTTGCGGCTATGAACGGCAATCGAATCTGGTTATCGTCCAGCGCGCCGGACGTGGAGATACGGTGTTGACCGATGTGACGCAACTCATCGGGAAAGAGGTCTGTATAAAACCGTATCGACGTTATCAAGAGCGACTCGAGAACCTCAACAGCGAGTTGGGAGGAGGAATCCGCATTGTCCATATCGATAAAGACACGATCTCGTCGGAAGATTTGATCGAGATGGTGGCAAAAGGCCAGATCGATTACACGGTGTGTGAAGACGATGTGGCCAGACTGAATCGGACGTATTACCGAAATATTAATATCAATCTGGCAATCAGTTTTAAACAGCGCTCTTCGTGGGCGGTGCGCAAGAACTGTCCGAAACTGGCTAAGGCTATTCATGCGTGGGCGTCGAACATAACCGGGAAAAGCTCTTATCAGTCGGCTATCAAACGTTACTTTGAACTTTCGAAAGTTTCACCGACGCTGATCGGTATGCCGAAGATAGCAAACGGACAAATCTCTCCGTATGACGATCTGTTCAAGCGTTATGCCGGCCGATTGGGATGGGACTGGCGTTTGCTGGCATCCATTGCGTATCAGGAGTCTCGTTTTCAGCCTCAGGTTGTGGCTTGGAGCGGCGCCGAGGGACTGATGGGCATCATGCCGGCTACGGCGCGCGGGCTGGGATTTGACGCAGGAGAGATGCAAAATCCGGAAAAGAACGTACAGGCTGCGATTGAATGCCTGCGCCGTTTTGGTAAGGGATTTGTCTCGCTCGACTCGCTCGAACGTATCAAACTGACGCTGGCTTCTTACAATGCCGGAATCGGACATATTTACGATGCGCAAAGATTGGCGCAGAAGTACGGACGTAACCCGAACGTGTGGAACGACAACGTGGCCGAGTTTATCCGCCTCAAAGCCGAAGCGCAGTATTATACCGATTCGGTCTGCAAATTCGGTTATCTGCGCGGTACGGAGACGTATAATTATGTCTCCGATGTGCTGAACCGCTACGAATACTACCGGAAAGAAACAGAAAGCCTTGAGAACCGCTGATCGTACCTCTTCCGATACGAATAGAAGGCTGTGTGTCATAACGGGCAAACTGCTTCGTTGCTTGCGGAATGAGAGCTCGGTCACATACCTTAGTATGCTCCCTCACCCTCATCCTTAGCGCCTTGCTTTTTACCCATTCTTACACACCTAAAGAGGGTGTGCCCAAACATTGCATTTTGACACACCCTCTTGATAAAGTATTATTCTTTTTTTTAGTATCCCGGATTCTGTTGCTGGTCTCTCAGATTATCGGGCAACAGAAAGAGTTGTTCTTCGTGAATGGGCAGGATGTTTTTGAAATAATCAAATTCGATAACTCCTTCCGATCGGTCTTTACGAAATTTATATTTATCTTTTTCATCAGCATTACGCCATCTCACGACCGGTTTTTGATTTCTCCACAAGTCCCATGCTCTGTGTCCTTCTGCGAAAAGTTCCAATCTTCTCTCATATAAAATATCATCGATAGTTAATGCAGCGGTATACTTTTCCGGATCGGTTGTTGTCCGTTCTTTTCTCAACGAGTTGAGTAATATTGCGGCTTCACTGCCTCTTCCGAGTTTCAGCAGCGCTTCGGCAGCAATCAGATATATTTCGGACAGACGATAGACTTTGATATTGTTGACTGCATACATCTCTCTACCCGGATATTTAGGCGTCGGGAAGAATCCGGATCCTTTATTATCCTCATACCAAACAAATAGCTTGAATCGTTCATCTTCCTGATCTTGTGCTTTCAGCTCATCGAAATGAGGGCTTGAAGAGATATCTTTATATCCTTGTGTTCCGTCTGCTAAGGCATAATAACCGATAGAAGCGATACCGTTGTTATCTTCCTGTGTAACATCGAGTTCGAAAATTGCCTCGGATGTATATGCTGTTTTCCAACTCTTCACATACTCCGTCCTTGGAATCAAGCGATATGCTTTGTTTTTGATGAGTTTATCAGCGTATTCGAATGCCTTCTCATAATTGCCCATGTATAAATAGGCGCGAGCCAGCACAGCCGTTGCTCCATCTTGGCCCAACCGACCGTTTGTTTTTCCGGTTTCCAGATCGGGTAATGCGTTTTCCAATTCTTTGATGATAAATTCATAGACTTTGGTTACCGGTTGGCGTAGCATGGATTCTGACTCTTTGATCGGCTTTGGGCCATCCATAATGGGAATACATAGGGCATCAGCCTTGATCTTCCCTTTTCCCAGATTGACCGGAAGAGGACCGTACAGTTTGGACAGATCAAAATGTACCATCGCACGCAGTGCTTTTATCTCGGCTATCAGTTTGGTTTTTGCCGGAGATTCTTGAAGATTTTTACTTCTTTCCAGAACATCATTCATGTGAGCAATCAGTTTATAAATATGCTTATAGAGACTCGTCGGACAAGCGATCTTTGTCCATGAGTAATCGGAGTAGGTATCTAACCAACCGCTTCCCGAATAAGGTGACAGCGCATCATCACCTAACATATCGCCTGCAGTCAGATACTGTCCGTCATAGTAGGTGTTGACCGTCATTCGGTTATATGCGCCTAAAACTGCTGCATTCAGATCGTCAACGGTTGTGATGGCCGATCTGCTGTCCAACGAGTTGGATGGGTTTATATTTAATTCCGAATCTTTGCATGCGGAGAAAAACAGCAGCAATGAAATGAAATACATTATCTTTTTCATATCTGATTAAGTTTATAAGTTAATATTAATTCCAAATCTGAAAGAACGCAAAGGTGGAAACTCATTCGTATAGTCGAATCCGTAACCGCTTTGGGGAACTTCAGGGTCAATATAATTCTTTTTAAAGAGCGTAAAGATGTCTGTGGCATTAAAATACAGCCGAACATTCGAAAGAGAGGCCTTGGCCAGCCATTTCCTGGGTAAGTTATATCCGAAGGTGATATTTTTGAGTTTAATAAAGCTACCATCGATCAGACGTCTGTTACTGTTGTTCCATCCCTGATCGGGTGATCCGTAAATCAGGCGTGAATATTCGGCATTATCTCCGGGCTTTTGCCAGTGTTTGCCGTAAGAGTCTTTGCGTATGTTATACTCTCCGATCGTTCTTCCGTCGGTATGGTTGAATGATTTTGGATCATACAGTTTACCGCCTTTTTTGAAGATGAAGAGGAAGGAGAGATCAAATCCTTTATATTCGAATCGATTGGTCAAACCTCCCATAAAATCAGGGATTCCTGTTCCTACGTTTACTTTTTCCGCTTCGGAAGCTTTGTTGGTAAGGGAACGGTCAATTCCTGTTACGTTGCCGTTGGCATCTTTGATTTCCTTGTTCTTGTACCATTGCGGCTGTCCTGTCTGCGGGTTCACGCCGGCCCATTCTCTGAGTTTGAATGTATACATATCGTCTCCTTCTCCGTAGAAGTAAGGAAAGTTATCGATCGGTTTATCTAGTTTTTTGATTTTCGAAGTATAATGAGTTACATTAAACTGTGTGCTCCATTTGAAATCGTTTGCTTCGATGTTGACGGAATTAAATTCCAACTCGATCCCCTTATTTTCAAGCTCTCCCCGGTTTTCGGTATACGTTTCAAATCCGGTACTCCACCAGAGAGGAGAGTTATTGATTAATCCTTTGGTATTTTTTTTGTAGAACTCAAGCGTTCCGGAGAAACGATCGAAGATTCTGAAATCGAATCCTCCGTTCCAGGTGTAAGATTTTTCCCATTCTAATGTGTTATTTTCAATCTGAGACAATTGAAAAGCCGGTTTGCCCAGATACTTTTCAGAAATGGAATAGAGTCCTAACGTGCTGTAATAATCTGTTGGTAAATTTCCGGTCGTACCGTACGAAAGTTTCAACTTGAGCATATCCAACCACTGAATGGGTTTCATGAAGTGCTCTTCCGAAAGAACCCAGGCGGCCGAAGTAGAGAAGAAATCTCCCCATCGTGTGTCCGGCGAAAGCCTCGAACTGCCGTCGCGCCGCCACGAAAGAGAGCCGAAGTATTTCTGATCATAATTATAGTCGATTTTCGACAGATATGAAATCAGTTTGTCGTCGCCGATCGTTTCAGAGATGTCGTCTTTGACGGCTCCGTTCGAGAGATACATCAACTTGTATGTGCCGAATGTTTTTGTACTGGCTCCTATTCTGTTCGATGTGTAGTTTTTATATTCCATGCCGGCAAGGATATTGGCATGATGTTTTCCGAATCCTTTGTCGAACACAAGCAGGTTGGATGTTGTCATATCCCAGATATCACGTTTGTATCGCAACAGATGTCCCTGCTCTTTCAATCCGTCGTTGCTTCTGGGGTCAATTACACGGCGGTCGTCGGAAAAAATAAAATCAATCCCATTCGTCGATGTGAATTTCAACCAATCAGTAAGAGTTATTTCCAGCCCGATATGGGTCAGGGAGCGCATCGTTTTATTGATTCTTTCGTTCATCTGTTGATTGAGAATCGGGTTGGGGAATTTGTTGCTGAATCCGGCGAGGTTATTATACGATCCATCCGGTAAGGTTACCGGGGCCGATGGATTTACTCCGTAGTATGCAAACATGGGGTTGGCATAATAATTACCGTCTGACAAGGCACCGTCTTGTCTTGCACGGCTTAGTTTCTCGCTCATTTTCAAGAGTACTCGGTCGTGGAGTTTGAGATTCAACGAGAGGGATCCGGAGAAACGTTCAAAGACACTTCCCTGTACCAGTCCATCGTTTTTGAGGTATCCGAACGAGACATAATACGTGGTCTTGTCTCCTCCTCCATTCAGCGATAAGTCATATTTCTGCACGGCTCCCGTCTTGAAAATGGCATCTTTCCAATTGACGATGCGTGGGTTGGTGATAAACATTTTCTGCTGTTCGGGCGTCATGTTTTTATAATTGAATGTTCCGTCAAACGGGTCGTCCGGATGATACAGTCCGCTTGCGGCAGCAAGATTCCGGTAGGCATAACGTTCGGCTTCGGGCAGCAAACTTTCGTAAGTATCTGCTTTGGCCTGTTCCGGCATGGCTTTTCTGTCATAGAGGTATTTGTTTTTCAGTGACTCCCATGTATACTGTGCGTATTGTCCGGCATCCATATAATCTAATGCATGCGGAGTCGCGAAATCGCTTGTTCCGTATTCTGCCGTAAACGCGATATGCGTTTTTCCTTTCCGCCCCGATTTTGTTGTAATCAGCACCACACCGTTGGCTCCGCGTGAACCGTAGAGGGCCGTTGCGGCAGCATCTTTCAGAATGGTTTGCGATTCAATATCTTCGGGGTTGATCAGGTTCAGTACGGAGGCTGAAGTCTGGACCGATGTTACGTCACCTGCCAATACCGGGATACCGTCTATGACATATAGAGGATTACGATTTCCGGTAATGGAGCCTACTCCCCGGATACGTATCGTTGGCATCGAGCCGGGTTGCCCGTAACTTTCCGAGATGGTTACACCGGCAGCTTTTCCTTGCAGCGCACTGATAGGAGATATCGCCGCCGATTCACGCAAAGAGGCTGCATCGACTTTAGATGCCGAGCCCGTAAAAGCGGATTTTTTGGCCGTACCGTAAGCCACAACAATGACTTCGTCTAAGGTTTCGGTATCGCCCATCAGGGTGATCTTCATATTCGGCTGTGCCAAAACCTCCTGCGTTTTGAAACCCACGAACGAAAAGACTAACGTCGATCCATTCGGTACCGAAAGGCTAAACTTACCATCGATGTCGGAAATTGTTCCTTTCGATCGGTCGGTTTTGAGTACGATCGATGCTCCCGTCACCGGTTCTCCCTGCTCGTCGACCACGGTGCCCTGCACCTGTGTCTGAGCCATCACAGACCCTGCTCCTATCAGGAGGAAGGCCATTAGTAAAAAGATTTTTTGTCTCATGTCTTAAAATGTTTAACAGTTAATTTTTTATGTCTCATTCTTCATTCGTTCAATCCTTAATGATATGGTTGTTTGGCTTTCGGCATCCGGATGTTTTTTTGCCAGATCATCTCTGCCATCATATTCATGTTTTTATGCCTGTACGACCGATATTATCCATCTGTAATACAGGGAGGTTAGCAAATAAAAAGACGTATTTTCCCGAAAGGTTCGTTGGTGCAACGGAACATTCGTTCCCACCAACCGTGCGTCCGTATAATCGCACGAGAGTTCCGTTGCGTTCAACGGAACTTCGGTTGGAAGGAACGCGTGTTTGGGGGATGCTTGAAAAAGATTCGTTCTTTTCCACGCAAGTTTCGTTGGTCTCCCCCGGAGTTCGGGGCGATGTTCCGGCTCTTCGGGGCAATCTCCCCGAAACATCGGGGGAAAGAACGGAACTTGCGCGCGATCGCCAAAAAGTTTCGTTGCGTTCAACCGAACTTCGGTAGGAAGGAACGAAAGATCGGTGGAAGGCAACGGAACGTTGGCTCGCAGGGCCTGAAATCGGCCGCGCTTCACCCGATGTTTTTTGGCATCCGGCCAATGCCGCGTTGTTTTCAACCGGATTTGCGTCGGGGCGCACGAATCTTCGGGGCGTCGCAACGCAACCATTCCATGTTCCAACGCTCTGCCACACGAAAAGGCAGTCGCATCTAAAGATGTTTTTGTTAAATAATGTAAACGGGGGGGGGGCAGATCGAGGCCGGCAGGTTCTCTTTCTTTCCTCCGGAGGAGAGCATGCAACGAGAATGAATATTTATCAAAGCGCTATAAATCAGAATATTGAAATGTATTCTCTCTTTTTTCATGTCTTATTTCTATGCGATTGACGCTCTTTATCATTTCATATATTTGATGACAAAGATATAAAAAATATCATATACAAAGTTTTTTTTTCTGATAGAGCGTTTTTTTTTTGTGTTATGGTTAGATGGATAATGGTTGGGTTGCTATTCCAACTTCAAGACGGCAAGGAACGCTTTCTGCGGCACTTCGACCGTACCGATCTGTTTCATACGCTTCTTTCCTTCTTTTTGTTTTTCAAGCAGTTTGCGTTTACGCGAGACGTCACCACCGTAACATTTGGCTGTCACGTCTTTGCGGACGGCCTTTATCGTTTCGCGGGCAATGATTTTTGCCCCGATGGCCGCTTGTATGGCAATGTCGAACTGCTGTCGCGGAATCAATTCTTTGAGCTTTTCGCACATGCGACGTCCGAAGGTCACGCTGTTGTCGAAATGGGTGAGAGTGGAAAGGGCATCGACCGGCTCGCCGTTTAGTAAAATATCGAGTTTGACGAGTTTGCCCGGCCGGTAATCGTGCAGATGGTAGTCGAACGACGCGTACCCTTTCGAAACGCTCTTGAGTTTGTCGTAAAAGTCGATCACGATCTCGCCCAGCGGGAGGTCGTAGAAAAGCTCGATTCGGTTGCCGGTAATGTAATCCTGCTTGATGAGGATGCCGCGCTTACCGAGGCAAAGTGTCATAATCGGTCCGATATACGTCGTCTGTGTGATGATGGAAGCGCGGATAAACGGTTCCTCGATATGGTCGATCTGTGTCGGGTCGGGCAAACCGCCGGGGTTATGCACCTCGGTACAGTTTCCTTTTTTGTCGTACACTTTATACGATACGTTCGGCACGGTCGTAATCACATCCATGTCGAACTCGCGATCCAAACGCTCCTGAATGATTTCCATGTGCAGCAGTCCGAGGAATCCGCATCGGAAGCCGAAGCCCAGTGCCACCGAGCTTTCGGGCTGAAACGTCAGAGAAGCATCGTTCAACTGTAATTTTTCGAGCGAGGTACGCAGATTTTCAAAATCTTCGGGCGCAATCGGATATACGCCGGCAAAAACCATCGGTTTCACCTCCTCGAACCCGGCGATGGCTTCGGCAGCAGGGCGTTTGACGTGTGTAATCGTGTCTCCGACTTTTACCTCTTTCGACGTTTTGATGCCCGAAATGATATATCCCACATCGCCTGTGCGTACTTCTTTGCGGGGACTCATTTCGAGTTTCAGCACACCTACTTCGTCAGCGTCGTATTCTTTGCCGGTAGCGATAAACTTCACATGGTCGCCCTGACGGATCGTACCGTTCACGACCTTGAAATAAGCGATGATTCCGCGAAACGAGTTGAACACCGAGTCGAAAATCAGGCACTGAAGCGGCGCCTCCGGATCGCCCGAAGGAGGGGGAACGCGCTCCACAATGGCGTTGAGGATATTGTATACGCCGTCGCCCGTTTTACCGCTGGCGCGAAGAATCGAGTCTCGCGGACAGCCGATCAGTTCGACGATCTGATCTTCGATCTCTTCGGGCATCGCACTCGGAAGGTCAATCTTATTGATCACGGGAATAATTTCGAGATCGTTCTCGATGGCCATATAGAGGTTCGAAATCGTCTGAGCTTGAATACCCTGTGCCGCGTCGACGATGAGCAGAGCCCCCTCGCAGGCCGCGATCGAACGCGATACTTCGTACGAGAAATCGACGTGTCCCGGTGTATCGATCAGGTTCAGTACATATTTCTCTCCCTTATATTCATATTCCATCTGGATCGCGTGGCTCTTGATCGTAATGCCTCGTTCGCGCTCCAAATCCATGTTATCGAGCACTTGCGACTGCATGTCTTTTGCGGCGACCGTCTTCGTGTATTCGAGCAGGCGGTCGGCCAACGTACTTTTCCCATGATCGATATGGGCGATGATGCAAAAATTGCGTATATGATTCATTGTGTCAAATTCCGTTTTGCCGGCAAAGATACGAATTTCAGGAAAATTTTCATACCTTTGGCATGCCTTTTGCTCTTTCAGAAAACAGATGACAATACAAGAAATACAGACCGCTTGTGCACGCACGACGGAGGCGCTCGATCGGGGAGCGCTCAAAACAGCCTTTGACACGCTTCAAGGGCTGATTGCCGGTTCACAGACGTATACTTATCAAAACAAACTCGACGAATTGCAGGAGACGTATCAATACATGCTTCTTTATTATATAGAAGGTTCGGGAGACCCTATGCAGGAACAGATTTACGCAGGTATCCGGACGCAAACATACGAGGTGACAGATCGACTGCGACATGAACTTTTGGCAGATATTTCTCCTGCGGCTTATTATGCCGCCCGTCGTACGCTGATGCTTCAGCCCGTCGAGACCGGTACCCTGCTTAAACAAACGCTCTTCTATGCCGAAGCCGGAGAAACGGAAGCATACGAGGCGTCCGTAAACCGGCTGTTCGTACATCTCTGGACAACAGCCTTTCTCTCGCAGGAGATTGTTGTTGCTATCCGGGAGGCATTCACCGATCCTCACTATCCGTCGGCTGCCGGAAATCAGATCGTTTCGGCGCTCCTGCTCGGCCTGCAACATTCGTTCGACAAGGAAAAACTTCTGCTGCTGTTCGATGCGGCTTCATCTACATCCGACGAAACCATTCGTATCCGTGCTTTGATTGCCATCTGTTTGACGCTGTACACTTATCGCCGGCGCACAGCGTTCTATCCGGAGATCGGCCGTCGGCTCGGACTGTTGGCCGAAGCGCCTGATTTCAAACGACTCCTCCTAACGATTATTCTCCGCTTTATCCTCACGCGCGAAACGGAGAAAGTCTCACATAAACTGCAGGAAGAAATTATTCCGGAGATGATGAGGCTGCGACCTAAAATCACCCCCGGAACTTCATGGTCCGATCTCATCACGGAGCTTTCGGGCGATGGGATGAATCCGGAATGGAAAAGCGACAAACTCTCGAAATGGCTCGAAGAATATACCGAAATGCAGGAAGAAGGCGTTGATGTGATGCACTCAACATTCATTCATCTCAAACATTTTCCATTCTTTCGGGAGATCGCCCACTGGTTTCTGCCGTTTTCGACCGAACATTCCGCGCTGAAAGACGAAGTGAATACCGGTGTGGGGACACTCGACACGCTATTGCAGGCGTCGTTTATGTGCGACTCCGATAAATATTCGCTTTACTTCAGTCTGCTGCAAATACCCGAATCGCATCGAAAAGTAATCCTTCATCAGCTTGATAGCCAGATTAGCCAGATGAACGAACAGCAGACCCAAGAGTTGAAAAACAGACTTACGAAAACCGAGAATATCATTGGCTTGTATATTCAGAACCTTTATCGTTTCTACAAACTGTATCCCCGACATTCCGATTTCGACGACATCTTCAACGAAAAACTCGATTTTCATCATCTCGCCCTGTTGAAACCCTACGTTTCGGATGCCGAAACGTTATCGCAAATCGCCGAATTTTACCTTCGAAAAGGATATTTCGACGATGCTCTGACGATTTACGATTCCTTGCTCGAACAAGGTGCAAGCGATGATGAAATGCTGTATCAGAAATCGGGATATTGCCGGCAGATGACCGGCGACATACAAGGAGCGCTTCGCGACTACCTGCGGTCGGAGATGCTGAATCCGGAAAGCCAATGGCTGATCCGCCGGATTGCCGGGTGCTACCGTACCTTGAAACAGCCCGAAGAAGCCTTGAAGTTCTTCCTTCGCTACGACCAACGTGAACCGGACAACCTTTCCATCCTGATGAATATCGGACATTGTTATTTGGAGCAGAAAAACTATCACGAAGCGTTGAAATATTATTTCAAGGTAGATTATATCAGTCCCGAGAATAGCAAAGCGCAACGTGCCATCGCATGGTGCTCGTTCCTGATCGGGAAATATGATCAGGCACGCACTTATTACCGGAAAATCATTGATCATCAACAACCTCAGGCGCAGGATTTTCTCAATGCCGGACATACGGAATGGGCGGTGCAGAACATGAAAGGAGCTCTCGAACTATATAAACAATCTGTTCATGCCGCCGGCGATTTTAAGGCCTTTCAGGAGTTATTTAAAGAAGACATTCCCGACTTGATACGCGCCGGTATCAAAACGTCGGAAATGCCTTTATTGATGGATCAATTGCGTTATTCGCTCGGATGACTCTCCAAGCGTAATACCGCTCCTTTTATCCCTTTGGCCGATGCTTCGAACGTAATCGTTCCCGCTTTCTCTCCCGACTGTACAATGGCCGTCAACATGCCTTTGAAGAGAGGCATTTCGGGCAGATGAAACGGTTGTAAGCAAGTCACATCGCCGTTGGCTGCCGCACGGTACGAACCTGCCCCCTTCACCTTAAAACGAATCATTTTATCGGCTTCGGGGCATAAGTTACCGTCCTTATCGACAACTCTTACCGTGATGAATGAGAGGTCTTTGCCATCGGCTCTCAGCGATGTGCGGTCGGCCGAGAGTTCGATGCGATGGGGAGCGCCTGCCGTGTGAATCTCCTTTTCGGCAACAGCCTGGCCATTGTGGTCATAAGCCACCACTTTTACGGTGCCCGGCTCGTATTTCGTATCCATCCACATCAGCCGATAACGCTTCTGGCGAGTGAACGAAGCGGCGTCTTCCGGAGTATTGCTGTTCTCCTGCGTTACGGTCATGTCTTTCGAACGTTTCCCTTGACTGACTCCGTTGATAAACAACTCGGCCGACGGATAATTCGTGTAAACGAAAACCGGAGTGACTTCTCCCTCACGTCCCGGCCATGTCCAATGCGGAAGGATATGCAACGTTTCCTCTTGCTTGTTCCAATGGCTGCGATAGAGGTAATAACGGTCTTTGGGAATACCGGCCAAATCGATGATTCCGAACAGTGAGCTGTGGTTAGGCCAGTCGCTGTAGTAGGGGGTCGGTTCGCCGAGGTAATCGAATCCGGTCCATACAAATTCGCCGATGCAGTAGGGACGATCTTCGTGCTGTATAAAGTCGTCTTCCGGGAGGCTTGACCAGTTGCAATGCTCCACATCGTAACTGCTGCTCTGATGATCTTCGTAACGGGCCATCGCCTTGCGCTCGACCGGGAATTTATAGACCCCGCGCGAGCTGACGGTCGAGGCCGTTTCGCTACCCAGCAGGATTTGCTGGGGCAGTTTTTCGTAGGCTTCATCGTAGGCCTTCAGGCGATAATTCATGCCTACGACATCGAACGTAGCGGCAAAATTATTATTGATGATGGCTGATCCTTGATCCATCCCCGCCGTTACCGTGCGGGTAGGGTCTTCCCGATGACAGATATCCTGCATCCTGCGGGCAAGATAGACTCCGCCGGGCGCTACCTGATCAGGTACCTCGTTACCGACACACCACATCACGACGCTCGGATGGTTACGGTAACGGCGCACCAGATTCACCAAATCTTTTTCCATCCATTCGTCGTGGAAAAGGTTATATCCGTTACGGCACTTGGGCGTCTTCCATTCGTCGAAGCTCTCGACCATGACCATCATCCCCATCTCGTCGCAGGCCTCGATCAGTTCGGGTGCCGGCATATTGTGCGATGTGCGGATGGCATTGCAACCCATGTCTTTGAGAATACGTATCTGTCGGCGGATCGCTGCGTCGTTGACTGCTGCTCCCAACGGTCCCAAATCGTGATGGTTGCATACGCCTCGAAAGTATGTTTTCACTCCGTTCAAGTAGAAACCGTCGTTCGGGCGGATTTCGAGCGAGCGGATGCCGAATCGGTTGGTCTGTTCGTCTTTCAGTTCGTTATCCACATAAAGTCGCGTTACCGCCGTATAGAGCGATGGCGTTTCGGGCGTCCAGAGCGATGGATCGGTGATCCACAGCGAAGTTTCCGTACATCCGTCTACCAGCAGGGACGTGTCGATTTTCGACGAAACAACTCCGAGTTCCCGTCCATCGGGCGTGCGGACTTCCGTTTCCAGACGCAGCTCGCCACGTGTCGTGGCAGGATAAGCCAGTTGCGTGCGGAATACGACTTTTGCATTTTGTTTGCGCACCACAGGGGTCATAATCTGTGTGCCCCATAGTGGAAAATGCACGTCATGGACCGTAATCAGACGTACATTGCGGTAAAGGCCTGCGCCCGGATACCAGCGCGACGACTCCGGCTTGTTTTCAAGCCGTACGGCCAGCGTATTGCCGCCCTCACGGTTCACCTTGTCCGTAACATCGAAATAGAATGAGTTATAACCGTATGGCCAGTATCCGACTTCATGACCGTTTACATAAACGCGTGCGTTGCTCATCGCACCGTCGAAAAGGAGAAGGACACGTTGCTTCTGCGCGGATGCAGGGAGTTTAAACGTCGTACGGTACCAGCCTACCCCGATAAAAGGCAATCCTCCCGTCCGTCCGGCATGTTCCATCGCTTCTTTCTGACCATCCTGCGTGATGGCCACCTCCTGCTTGTCGTGATGGATGCTGAACGGACCGTAAATCGCCCAGTCGTGCGGCACAATGACCTGCTGCCATCGGCTGTCGTCGAAACCCGGTTCGGCCGATCGAGCCTCGTTCGTTCGCGTAAACCGCCAGTTCTTTTCCAATAATGTTTCTGTTCGCACCTGTGCTGTCGCCATACTCAGTGCCATACATCCGGTCATAAGACCTGCTATCCATTTTCGTTTCATCTTACTGCTTCTATATTTATTTTATGGTTTATCGTTCCACCGATAGGAGACTACCGAGCGTGCCGGCAAGTGACAGCGGATTAATCGTTCTCCCTCCGCGACAAAAAAGGTATGGGGCGTTGAAGCCTCATTCATTGCGACGAATGCACAACTTCCGTTCGGATTCAGGAATGCGCTGGCCGTAACACCGACCGGCAATTGACCGTCGCTTCGGATACGTACAGCTCCGGGCTTCACGACCGATGCCAAATGTGCAATCACGAAATAATGCGAGTTGCGAGTGATTGTTTTATAATCCATCGTATCGATATCTACCGCCCCGTAACAGTTTTGACAGCCTCCTTCACGATTAGGCCCTTGTCCGTTGTCAAGCATCAGGTTCCATACGATGACTCCTTTGCTATGGCTATTCACCGTTCCGAGTCCGATTTCGCGCATATCTTCGAGCAGACGAATCCTTAAATTGTGCCCGTCATTCCATCCACCGATGGACGCTTCGGTAAATACGAGCTCTTTATCGGGATAAGCCGTGTGGATGCGGTTCAGTTCGGTTTTATCGCCCGAATAGTTATGATACGCTGCTCCGGCAATGTATGACGCCGCTTCGGCATCGGCATATAGATGCAACGGATAGTCCTGCTGATCTTCCATTCGATCGTAGTCGTAGTTGTGATCGAAAACATAGATTTTTGTTTTCAGGCCGGCTGCTTTGAACTTCGGGCCGAGCGCCGTTTTTACGAAAGCAAGTTGCTCTTGCCATCCCATAAACAGCGATGCCGAATTCTTCCGGTTCAACGGTTCGTTTTGAGGCGTAACGGCATAGATCGCGACACCTTCTTTTTCAAATGCCTGTATCCATTTCACGAAATATGTAGCATAATCGCCGTAATACAGTGGATTGAGGTGCCCGCCTGTCCATGAACGGAATACTCGCTTCGTTTTCAGGTCGGAGATTTTCATCCAATGCGGACAAGTCCACGGTGATCCCATCACTTTTAACGACGGATTGATTCGCAGAATTTCTTTCAGGATGGGAATGACGTACATCGTTTCTTCGGCTGTCAGCGAAAAATGTTCAATGCCTTTCTTATCACAACACGTATATTCGCTCAACGAAAAATCTGAACAGCCGATCGAAACGCGTACATAGCTGAATCCCATTTTGTCGGGAGAAAATGTCTCATAGAGGAAAGCCGATCGGTCTTCCGGGGTCATGCGCATCAAGTTATAAGCGGTCGAACCTGTAATGGCAGCCCCGAAGCCATCCATCGTTTGGTAACGGACAGCCGTATCCAGTGTAATAAGCAAATCCGTATCGTTCAAATCTTCTTCATGATACGAAGTGATTTCATAAGCGAACTCCTTCGTACGGTCGGCTGTTGTCGTGAAGAGATCAACCGTTTCCACCGATTGAAATTCGCAACCGCACATCCCTGCGAGGAATGCCCCGCATATCCATCGATATATTTTTTTCATATGATCTACTTAAATATTGCGTAAATATAGATACAAAAAACGAATACAACGTTTTTTCGGGAATAAAAAATTCCCGGAAAAAGAAGCGCACACGCAAAATTGAGTAATTTACTCATTGACCAAATTTATTTTTCTTCCGACCTTTGCTGCGCATAATAAATATTTGCATCGGAATGACTATTAAAATGATTTATTATTGAGGTGATTATGGATGAAGATATGATATATGAAAAGGAGCGAACGGATAGACTGTTATATATAAAGGTAGGAATGCTAACGATGTTGCTTTGGGGCATTATCACTCCATCGGCTGCGCAAAAACGTTACCGTACGGGCGATGTCCCCAACGTACAGCTGTATGATGGAAAGCAGTATGTCAGTGACCCGGAGAATATCATTCGTTCCCGCGAACAAGCTCAACTGAACCGTTTATTGGCCGGATTGCGTGATTCGCTCCATATAGAGGTGGCGATAGTCGTGCTGCCTGCCATTGACCGTGATCGGTATGATTCGACTCGTAGATTCACCAACGAATTATTCAACACATGGGGCATCGGCGACAAGCAAACGAACCGGGGGTTATTGATGGTATTGCTTACGGACGAAGGAGAACGTGAAATTGTGTTCGAAACGGGGCATGGACTTGAAAATGAATTAACCGATGCTGTATGTAAAGAGATTCAGACTCGCCATATGATGCCTCTCTTTCGTCAGCAGGCTTTTGGAGAAGGATTACTCGCGGGCGTGAAGGAAGTGCGACGCGTTATGAGTAACCGACCGAAGAACAATGCCCTCTCTACCATGAAGGAGAAAAACACGGACGAGGGAGACGAGGGAATCAACGGCATTCTTGTGATATTGGCCATTGTCGTATCGGCCATCTTGTTTTTCGCTATCTCGTACGACGAATTTAAGTTTGCTCGTAGCGGCAGAGTGGGAAGAAGCGTCGTCGCGCGGAAGACATCGTTTTATGTGATAGGGATTATCGCAATCTTTTGCTTTCCGGGACTCATCTTACTGCCTTTATTCGTATTATTCAAACTGCTGTTTCGCCGTCGTCTGACTTGCAGTGTACCGTGTCCGTCGTGTCGTGCGATAGGAGCATTTAAGAATCTCCGGAAAGAGTTTTACGTAGATTATGAGATGGTTGAAAGTAAAAACATGAGAACACAACATTGGCGTTTCGTCTGTAAAAAATGTGGCTTCCGGATGAAAGAAACGTTGAAGGACGATGTAACAGAATTCGCTATGTTGACGCAAAACGTAATTCAACAGATGAGAAGCGGAGGCAGAAACAGTGACAACGACGGGGGAGGCTCGTGGGGAGGAGGCCGTAGCGGCGGTGGTGGTGCGTCCACACGCTTCTGAACGAGAAAAAAAGAGCAGGCTATGTGTTATGAATAACTGATAAAACAAATTAATGATGAAGAATGTGATGTATATCCTTGCGGCATGCCTGATGGCATGGATTACAATGCCGCAACAAACCCGCGCACAAGTGCTGCGTAGCAATAACAACGAACAGATCGGAAGTATTAGCTCCGATGGAACGATTCGCAATCGAAGCCATGCGGAAGTGGGGAGAATCAAATCCGACGGTACGATTTGCGACCGCAGTAACAAGCAAATCGGTACCATCTCTTCCGACGGTATCGTACGCGATCGCAGTCACGCGGAAATCGGACGAATCCATTCCGATGGTACTGTGCGTGATTGCAGCAACAAGTATCTTGGTAAGATCGATGCCGACGGTACGGTACGTAACAGCAACAATGCCAGCATCGGCAAAGCATCGGGAGTAAAAAAAGAATGGGCGGCCGTTGCTTTCTTCTTTTTCGACTTCTGAACCTGTTCTTGTGGGGTTCCGAACCGAAAAAACAACAAAACAAAATGATACACGATGATGTATTATAATAGATGTATAACTATAATAACTACAAAGAAATGAAACGAAATGTATTAAACCGATTGAATGAATGTCTACTTGCAGTAGCAAGTGTGATGTTGCTCTCATTGGGAGCATGCGATAAAAATGAGCCGGGAGGGGAGAAACCGAAGAATCTGCCCGAGCTCGATGTAAAGATAGAGGGAACGATCGATCATCAGAAGCTGGTCAAAGGGCAAAAAGGTTCGGTTACGTTCAACCACTTTCCGGCTTCGGTCGAAGAGTTTAAGCAAGCGCGTGAAAAAATCGGTACGGAACCGCACGGAGCCGTGGCCTTGCAGATTATGGCCTATGAAATGTTTCGCCGCAATCAAAGGATAGGGATGGAATGTATTAATCTGAACAGTACGAATACGAATTCGGGTGAAAAAAGCAGCGCGGTCAGACAGCTGAAACTCCTGTTCAACAACGATAATTCTTCACGTCCTTACCAGATGGCCGCTTATCTGAAAGGGGCTACCCCCGAAAACGGTTACAGCCCGACCAAACCCTACACGGTCGAAGTGACCGTGGACGATGGACGAGGATACAGTCATTCGAACGATTATCAGGCCCCGATCGTCAAACTCTTAGTACTGACAAAAGGAAAAGAAAGACCCGATCCGATCGCATTGGTAAAGACCAAAGACCCGAAAGAATCGAGCGAAGGCAAGTACTTTATCGTAAGCGAGTGTTCCAGCATCTATTCGCGGGTGCGAGCGATTGGTTTCGATCATCCGTTTAAGGGGTTAGATTGACGGGTTAACAACGGAAGTAAAAGAAAACAAGATGATAAGAAAAGTTTTATGTACAGCCGTTGCTGCGCTATTCTTCCTGCATTTGTCGGCACAAGACCGGACTTTTACAGGGGCATGGTTTGAAGTGAAATATCCGTCCGACTTCATCGCACAAGGATCGATGGTGTCCGCAAGCGGCGAAGATAATCAGTTCGACAGCGCGTTCTTCACCTCTCCCGACGGTGAAGTCGAATTTTATATCTTCTCACCCCAGTGGGGAGGCGAACCCACCGACATCGCTCTTCGGTCGAATGAAAAAGAAGGAAACAGACAGGTGAAAAAGACCGCGAACCAGACCGTTACCCATTGGACGATTAGCGCCAAAGACGGCAGCTACGTACGCAGCTATCAGGAAATTCGCAACGAAATGGAAAACACGGTATGGGTTGTCGGGATCAAGTATAAAAATCAGAAGGCGTACGAGCGCTACAAAAAGCAATACATCGCCTTTAAAAGTTCCTTACAGCAATTCGCAGATTAAGAAGAACAAATAGAATAATAAATAGAAAAGAAACAATGAAAACAACACATATGCAAATGATCTTTTTAACGATATTATGCCTTTTGACGGCATGCAACCCGGCCAAAAGCAAGCAGACCGATGCTTCGGGAGACTCGAAAATCATCGAAACGCATCAGTATGCCGGCTTCGAGAAGGCCCATATCGTGGCGTATCAGAAAGACGGCCAAGTCTATTTTTACAATGTGGAAGCGGATGATCGGGTGCCTTTCACCGAAGAGACCGAAGAGGTTTTTAATCTCAAATTCGATCCCGACGGACGTACCATATATTATACCGTAGTACGCGATGGAATGTTGTGGCTTCGCAAAGCCGTATTCTCCGACGCCGGAGTACAACTCCAAGACCTTTTGAGTCTGAATATCGCGAAAGACAAATGTATAACCGAAACGTACGGCGACAACAGTTTGCTGGAATATCAGAACGGAAAACTGCTTATCCGCAGCGATTTCAGTTGGGATGGATATGACTTCGGAACGTATCATATTTATACAATTGCAGACAACAGCCTGACAACGACGAGTGACTCGGAAGAGGCCCGCAAACGCTTCGGCGAGCTCTATCAGGAAGCGGACGACCGTTTCGTAACGGAAAATGAACACTTGTTTTACCTGCGCAACGGAAACCGTATCTGTCTGACCGATCAATTGAACCTGAAAGCGATGGGAGAAGATTACGGCGCAACCGAAGTCGATTATTTCAAACAGACTGTTTCGCCCGACGGGTCAAAAGTTGCATTTGTCGCGATTAATTCGTTTGGCGATTTGGCGCATGGCCCGCTCTGTATGGCCGATGCGGACGGTAAACATCAGCAAAGGCTGGGTGAAGACGGCGCGGGACAATACTTTCCACCGCAATGGGCCGGCAATCAGCTCGTCTTTTCCAACGACGAAGAAAGCGAAGACGAAAATATCGGAGTCAAGGTGCTCTACATCACGGATTCCGACGGAAACAGCCCGATCGATCTTATGATCGGCATAAAGAGTTTCGACGTGAAACAGCCTGTAAAATAAGGAGAACAAGAAGATGAAAACAATGATGTATTTGTTGGCGGGAGCGTTTCTGTGGGTTTCTTGCAACAACGCTTCCCGGCCAAAACAAGCGGAAGAAAATACCGAAAACATCGTCAATCAAGAGGCTACTCTTATAGATAGTCTCGAAAAAAAACTGATTGCTTCGGATAATGAGTTGGAGCGTATCGGTCTGCACCGACAGATTACCGACTTGAAATTCAAATATGCCACAGACGACGAAAAAGGAGGCTTTTTCAATGATTTCAGCACGTTCGTCTATGTGGAATTGGAGAATCTGAACGAAAAAGAATCCGATTATCTGGAACATTACTATGAATATCGGATGAATGAGAATGGTGATCGCATCGAACCGCACGATTCCGTCAAACAAAAAGAAAAACGGTACATGGAAGTCGGTCTGGAATTTAAGGAAATGGGCGAAGGCATCGTTTCGATTGAACCGAGCGCGGCTCTTTTCGAAAACTATCTCAAGCAATTGCCGGTATCCTATCAGGAGTATTGGCAATTACTGAGAGATGCTGAAAATGTCGTTACCGATGCGGCTTTACTCGTTACTTGGCGAGAATTGGGCGACCTGATTGCCCGATACGAAGCATACGCGAAGACATATCCCGATCATATCGGCTTTTTCAAAGTACTTGCGGAAGATTATCAATTTCTTCAAAGCGCTTATGTAACGGGTACGGATAATACGCCTATCGCTGACGAAACAGGGAAGCTCGATCCCGATTTGCAAGCGGAATGGATGCGTTTCAGCAAAGCTTTTCCCGACAGTCCGACAACGAGGTTGATCAACATCGCGTCGGCTGAAAAGAATTACAAGGATATATACGCTGTTCGGGAAAAGGTAAACAACGCACAGTTCAAGTCGGACGATCCGTTGATGCGTGAATACAATAAATAACGAATCCATCATGATGTACTGTTTACGCAAGCATGTCATGAAAATAAAAAGAATAAAAACCTTTTAAAAAACAATCAAGATGAAGAAGAACATGTATTATTTCGTCGTGGTGCTTTTGTTGGGAATAGCAATACCCGCTCAAGCACAAGTTTTGGACCGTCTGGGAAGAAAGGCGGCCATGAACCGAGATGCCGGCAGAACGGCCGACAGAGGAGGAGAGAGAGGCACAATGGCAAAGGCCACGGTCTCGTCAGGGAAAACCTACTATGTGAGTCCTAACGGCAGTGTACGTGCCGACGGACTCAGTAAAGATACGCCTTTGAAAGATTTGCAAAAAGCGATCGACCTTGCCGAAGAAGGGGCTACCATTCTGGTGGCGGAAGGCAATTACTTGGGCAATATGGACAGAGGGTATATTGAATGCGGCCGATTCGGAAACGGCGCCGATGACGGGAAGTTTTTGAAATTCTACGGAGGTTATTCGTTGGATTTTTCCGAGCGCGACCCGCTCAAATACATCACCAAAATTCAGCCTAACGAAAAATCGCCGCGCAGCATCGGTTCGGCTTTGTTTCATATTACGGCTCGCCGCGCTTACGGCGATAAACGTCCGGCCGGCGAAGTCGTGGTCGACGGATTCACGTTCGATGGCGGGGAGTTCATCCAATACTACAAGCCCGACGTGAATGATCCCAGAACGGGTACTCCCAACAAAGAAGTGCTGACGGGGATGTTGGTTCACCCCGACGCGCAAGCCGGAAATGCGGTCGGAATATCGAAAGCCGACTGGCGCGCGTTGCACTTAACCGTCGAAGGGAAAGTGAAAATAACGAACTGCGTGTTTGTGAACTGTCGTTACTTCGGGCTGCAAGGAGGAATGGGAGCCGGGCATATCGAAGTCAGCAATAACGTGTTCGTGGCCAACCGTTATGCCGCCTGCGAAATATGGGGAACGCTGGCTGCCGGCAGAGAAAACGAAATCTCACTCGATTTCCATCATAACACCGTACTCTTTTCGTGGCCGATCACGAAAGAGTTTGAAACGATGGGACAAGGTTTCCGTTTTATGAACGGTATTCGTACCATCAACGTGTACAATAATATCTTCGCGTTCAATGCCCGGTGCGGGGTGGAACGTTGCCGATATGAAAATAAAAAAGAATACGAAAAACTGAAGCAAAGCAATTTGTATAACAATTATTTCCTTGGGAACAAGTACGACCTTGAAATCTGCGACAGTTCGGTACCGATCAATGTACCGGCGTCGCGTATCGAAGAAGCCGAAGAAATCGGGCCGAAATACGAAGGAAATAAAGAGATGCCGTTTGATCAGTCGTTTATTTCGGCCATAGATGCTCCGTATCTGAAAGGTTTCACCGAATTGAAAATATCGACTTCCGAGAACTACGACGCGAACTCGTCGGCCAACCAACTGAACCGTTTTCTCGGACTCAACCAGCAAGGTACGAGCACGACGCGCGTCAGCATGTTTGCCAATAAATACCCTTGGGAAAAAGCGCGTAATTTATTTGGCGCCGTGAAAGGCTACGGAGCGCAAACACCGGAGAAAAAATAATCGAATAAATCGGGTCGGGGAGGATAGCGAATAGAAGCACTGCATCATAAAAACATTCGCAACCTCCCGACTCTTAGCTTTTAATATGAAAAGAAAAATGAAACAGCGAATGTTAAATTGGAGCATGGCGGTAGGGGCCGTCTTGCTGATAAGTTGTAAGCACACGGGAGCAACGACGTCGGACGGAGCGGCCGACAGTACACGGGTAGCATCGGTCGAACAAACCCTCGAATTGCCTGCACTCAAACCCGAAGAGAAAATTGTATTTGAAAACGACAAGGTGCGCATTGTCGAAGGAGAAATCGTCTCAACGGACGATGGCGTGTATAACACCCTGTACATGCAACCTAAAAACACGGCATGCAAACGGTTTAAGATCGAAGGGACGGTTCTTGCTTTCGAGGGCGTCGTAGGTGATGCGGTAGTGGCCAGCGAAGGCACGGGAACCATACGCACCCTGTGGGTATACGATCTGATTACGGGCGAGAAGTTGCTCGCAGTAGAATCGTTTGCAGACCAGGGAATCGTCATCGAAAACGATCATCAGTTCGCTTTCTATCGATACGACGATGCTTTCCCTCAAGTCTCTTGGAACGAAGAAAAAGCCGCGTGGGAGAATCGTAATCACGTGCCGGCCGAATTGCAAAACAGCGATTTGGAGGAAGCCAAGAAGAAAAGTAAGGAATATTTGTTTAACGGACTTACGCTGATGGCGCATCAAAAAGTACAAGTCAAGATTAAAGAGCGGAAAGCCGTTCCGCTGAACGAATACAAATGGGGATACATCGAGTAAAGGTATATCGGGAGTAGTCGTAACGCAACGAAAACTCTCCCCCCGATATCTCTATTCATGCTTTAAACATTAAGAAACAGATGAAACGAATACTGTGTATTTTACTGTGCGTCTTATCCGCCGTCGGCGCATCGGCGCAGAACAACAAACAGGCGAACAGCAAAACAAACATCAAAGATATTTTTCTGATGCTGCCCGACAACGCGTTCGAACATCCGGATTTTACGCTCGAAAAGCGGAAAGAAATGCTTCAAACCATCGGTCAACGGCCGAATACGGAAGTCGAAAATTATGACGGTACTTACGCCTATATCGAGCTGTGTGACGAACGAAACGGGTATCTCTCCGCATTCTATTATTTTCCGGAAGGTTACAAATACGAAATCTGTTACTGGAATCTCAAAGACGGACGCAAACTCGTTGCCGTCAACAAAGATGAAGGACACGGAGACGTCCGCTTCTATCTATACGAAAACGGTAACCTGACCGAAGACTTGTATTATGGTCCGGATATTTACAACGTGCAACTCGACGACTTCTTCGAAATGTCCCATCTCGACGAAAAGGAGAAGAACATCCTTCAGGATTTATTCGAAAACCGGATTGTTTTTCAATACGTACTTCCGCGTAAAGGCACCTCGATCGAAATGCGCATCGGAAGCATTCCGTTCGATATGAGTTACGAATCCATGTTCGAAGAGGCCGGTCTGAAAGATGAGAAAATCATATTTAAACATCTTATCTTTAAATGGGTAAACGAAAAATGGATCAAGGAGGTGCGAAAAGGAATCGGAACAGCTGAGTAAAAGTCGTATCTGAAATCGATTTGCCGGGGAATAAATCACAGCTCTGATTTGTTAAAAACAATTTGTGGGAGACAAATC
>NZ_JAUMYS010000087.1 GCF_030528505.1 Tannerella sp. | reverse complement strand
AGTTGTTGAGTTGTTGAAATGTTGAGTTGTTTGGGCTGACGGCTGAATGCTGACCGCTTTTTATCCATTAATCCGCAATCCGGGCGATCGATTTGATGTTCTTGATTTTTGAAAGGATGACACACATTTTCTGAATATCTTCTACGTTGTGTACCATCATCTTGATTTTCCCCTCGAATACTCCGTCTTTGGCTTCGATGGATAATTTCTGAATATAGACATTGAAATCCTCCGAAATCGTTTTCGTAATCGTATTTAAAACGCCCAGCGAGTCGATTCCTTTGATTTCGAGGGTTGCTTCGAACGATGTGTTGATATGGTTGCTCCATACCGTAGAGAGAATCCGTTCGCCGAAACTGCTTTTCAGCCGCGTGGCAATCGGGCAGGATATTTTGTGTACGACCACGCTGCCGTCGTCATTGATAAATCCTAGCGCTTCATCGCCGGGAATCGGTTTACAGCAGCTGGCCACCACATAATTCCGGTCGAATTTGTTTTCGCTGAGCAGATAAGGTTTCTTGCGATCGTATTCCGAAAGCTTCTTTTTATGATTTTCCGGCAAAACCGTGATCTGTATCTGCTTCTTTTTCCCTACCCGAAGCGCCTGTTTGAGGTATTTGAAAAGCACATTATCCGTCTTCTCCTGAATCACTTTCTTGAGATTATCCGAAAGGGTCATATCGCCTTTCTCTATCGCATAGCAGAAATCTTCACGCGACGAGAAGCCATAATAAATTGCCACCTTATCCATTCGTGAGGTGGTGGGCTCGATACCGGCTTTCTTAAACGCATCCAACAGTTTCTGCTCTCCTTCCCGGACAGTTTCGCGGCGTACGCGTTTGAGATAAGCCTCGATTTTTGTTCGTGCTTTGGCCGTCACGACATAGCTCAGCCACTCGGGAGCCGGCTTCTGCGAACGGGATGTCAGAATTTCCACCTGATCTCCACTCGACAGCGGATGACTCAGCGGAACGAGCCGGTGATTCACCTTCGCACCGATACAGTTATTCCCGATATTCGTATGCAAGGTATATGCGAAATCAAGCGCTGTCGCTCCCTGAGGAAGAGTTTTGATATCTCCTTTGGGGGTAAAAACAAAGATTTCGGACGAGAAAAGATTCATCTTTACCGTATCCAGAAAATCGAGCGAATTGGGATTCGGACTTTCCAAAATCTCGGTAATCGTAGCCAGCCACTTATCCAGTTCCGTATCTTCTTCGACATGCTGTTCTTTGTATTTCCAGTGAGCTGCAAACCCTTTCTCCGCAATGTCATCCATCCGGCGACTGCGAATCTGTATTTCGATCCATTGCCCGTCAGGCCCCATCACCGTCACATGAAGCGCCTGATAACCGTTTGATTTAGGACGACTCACCCAATCGCGAAGCCGGTCCGGACGGATACGGTACACATCCGTAATGGCCGAATAAATATCCCAGCAAAGATTCTTCTCATCCACCCCTTCCTTCGGCTCGAAGATGATCCGAACGGCAAAAAGATCGTAGATATCTTCGAAAGGTATCTTCTTGGCCATCATCTTGTTCCAGATCGAATACGCCGATTTCACGCGGGCACGCATCTCATACGTCAATCCCATGGCCTGCAATTTCTGATGCACCGGTTGGGCGAATTTTTCGAACAAACGCTGGCGCGCCCCTTCGGTAGCCTTGAGTTTCTGATTGATGCTTTCGTATTCCTGCGGATGCTCATATTTAAAACTGAGGTCTTCGAATTCTGTTTTGATTGCGAACAGTCCCAGCCGGTGTGCCAACGGAGCATATAAAAACAACGTTTCACCCGCAATCTTATACTGCTTGGCCGGCAGCATCGAAGTAAGCGTACGCATGTTGTGCAGGCGGTCTGCCATCTTGATCAGAATCACGCGGATATCGCTGCTCATGGTGAGCAGCAACTTGCGGAAATTCTCGGCTTGTGCCGATGCCTGCTCGTCGAAAATGACCCCGCTGATCTTCGTCAGTCCGTCTACGATCTGAGCGATTTTGTCGTCGAACATGTTGCGAATGTCCTCGACCGTGTATTCCGTATCTTCGACCACATCATGCAGCAAGGCGCAACAGATCGATGTAGAGCCAAGTCCCATCTCATTGCAAACGATGCGGGCTACCGCCAGAGGATGCATGATGTAAGGTTCGCCCGAACGACGCCTGACGCCTTTATGCGCCTGATGAGCGAAATTAAAGGCTTTGGTGATGCGTTCAATCTTCCGTCGATGATTCGTATGAAAATAATCGTCGAGCAAACGCTTAAATTCATCCTGAACCATTTGCTCCTCGGCCGTAAGTAGCTCTTCCTGTGTATTCATGTTTTTTCTGTTATCACCCTACCGGTATTTTCAATATCTGGCCGGCATGAATGGTTGAACTCCTCAACCGGTTTGCCGACTGGATTTTCGCCGCCGTAACTCCGGGGTATTTCCGGGCAATCTTCGTAAGGGAATCGCCGGATTTTACTTTGTACGACACATATCCTTTCTGAGAAGCCGCCGGCTTCTTTCGGGCTTGAGGCTTCACCGCTGATGAAGATGAACCCGTCCGGGAAACTTCCGAAGCAATCGCCGCAAGGTCACTGCTTCCTGACTGTGTCGTCGATCCATAGCTGACGCCTCCGTTATCGACATGAATGACCAGCCGTTTCCCACGCGGCACCCGATTCGATTTCAACCGATTCCATTTACGAATATTTTGAGCCGTAACTCCATACCGATTGGCAATCGTGTAAAGGTTCTCCCCCGATTCTACCGTATGTCTGATGGTCTCGTTCGTCGAATAGCCGACGCCCTTTGCCGGAGCAGACGAATTATTTGCCAAAAGATTGCCTGCTAAAAGCTCCTCGGCCCGATGCAGATTGATGGTATCCTGATGAGTAATATAAGCATACGTAGCCTGCACAGGCAATTTAAGCACCGAAGGCCTGATATGGCCCGGAATGATTTCACGTTTGTACTGCGGATTGAATGTGCGTAAAAGTTCCATATCGACTTTCAGTACATCCGAGACTTGTTGAAGGTGCAACATTTTCCGAACCATAATCGTATCCGAAGCGACAGACAAGCTTGTCTGCATCGGACAGAGATTATGCTCGCAATGATACGTCATGATATACGTCGCAGCGATAAAGAGCGGCACGTACGAACGCGTCTCTTTCGGCAGATAAGGAAAGATGTCCCAAAAATTCGTTCGTCCTCCGGCACGCCGGATCGCTTTATTCACATTACCCGGCCCGCAATTATACGAAGCGAGTACCAGATGCCAGTCGCCGAAAGTGGCATACATATCTTTAAAGTAACGACACGCTGCATGCGTGGAAGCATACGGATCTAAACGTTCATCCACCAAACTGTTTATTTCCAATCCGTAAAGTTTTCCGGTAGGAAGCATAAACTGCCAGAGACCGGCCGCCCCCACCCGCGACAAGGCTCTTGGATTGAGAGCGCTCTCAACGACAGCCAGATATTTCAATTCGAGCGGCAAATCGTACTGATCTAAAATCTGCTCGAAAAGCGGGAAGTACAAATCCGCCATTCCCATCATATAACGTACCAGATCGCGACGCCGGTCGGCATACAGGCTGATGCAGTTACGCACAATCGGATTATAATCGAGCGGAATGATACTGGGAATACGGGCCAACCGGTCACGGTACACTTCGTCGGAGAAATAAACGTTTTCGTTATCGTCCAGACAATGCTTCTCCGTCTGCGAAAAATACTGGGCATGCCAGCTCTGAAGTAAGGCCTTTACATTTTCGTCCATCACTTCGGGAATCAGTCCGATTGCTTCATAGGCCGAGTCGGCCGACAAGACGGAGTAGTTCATCACTTCCGAACGGCTGCTGCTACGGTCGTCCTGAGCCGAAACGGCCCAAGCCGTCAGAAAACATATCCACAAGGCAAAAATAAACTTCTTCATACTCATTAAAATTTTATACTACAATTAAGTCCGTATAACTGCGGACTGTAACTTGTGCGCGGTATAATCATCGGCTCAAGACGCATCGATAAATCGCTCGAAATGTCGAAGTCGAACAGTTGCGCATCAACGTAAGAATCGGCAATACAAAGGAAATACCACGCGACCGTCAGAATAATGCTTAAATCGCGATAACGACGGTAATAATCTTTTCCGCTTTTCAGATTACTTCTGAAGTTCGCGTTAGCGATATAATCCTTCGGGTCTCTGCCTGCCGGCACAAAATTTTGCCAGCTCGAATGCCACGTATCGGGCTTGGTCGGGTCGTCCGTCACCACGTGCAGATAAGCTTCCGAATAGTCACGGTAGTTTTTGTTATTCCATGTCACAGCATAGATAAATCCCATAAACCCTCCATACACAAGAGGCAGTTTCCAATATTTCCGGTTATAGACCTGTCCCAATCCAGGAAAGATGGCCGAATAGATGACAGCCTTTTTCGGGTTGGGTTTGAAGGCGGCAGACACCCCGTTCATCTTTATGGTGTCCCCCTCCAGCCATGGAAGCCCGGCTGCGTCTGTCGGTATGTGGATCGTATCTGCTGTCGCCGTGATCACTTCCTGCGCATTCCCTTCGAGGGAGCAGCCTATCCAGCTCACGACAAAACACAAGACACCGATTATCTTTTTGCTATACCGACTCTTCATGAGGCTTCTCGCTCTTGATTTACCCTTCTTTCATGCGATCTAAAAGTCCCATGATATTTTCCAGCTCCCCTTCCGAATTAAACGGTATGGTAATCTTGCCCTTTCCGTTTTCCTCGTTGTAAGTGAGCTTCACTTTCGTTCGGAAGAACGACGACAAATGCTCCTTGAGGATTTTAAATTCTTCCGGCAGAATTTTGCGCGAAGGTTGTGACGAAGCCGCCTCCTCCTGAGGTTTCGTTTCTCCTTCGGCCAAAGCATTCCGAGCCAGTTCTTCGACATTTCTGACAGATAATCCCTGCGTGATGATCTGCTCATACAGTGCCAACTGCACTTCGGGATCATCGATCGAAATCATGGCACGCGCGTGCCCCATATCGATGCGTTTGTCTTTCAGCCCGACCTGTATTTCTGCCGGGAGCTTCAAAAGGCGAAGGTAGTTGGCAATCGTAGTTCGTTTTTTTCCGACGCGTTCGCTCAACTCTGCCTGCGTGAAGCCGTTCGAATCGATCAGTTTCTGATACGCCAAAGCCGTTTCAATGGCATTTAAGTCTTCCCGTTGTATGTTCTCAATCAGAGCAAGCTCCGCTATATTTTCATCGGCAGATGTTTTAATATAAGCCGGTATTTTTTCGAGTCCGGCTTTAACGGCCGCGCGATAACGACGCTCACCGGCAATAATCAGGTATTTGCCCGACCCCGTATCTTTCAGAATAATCGGCTGAATGACGCCATATGTACGGATAGATTGGGCCAGTTCGTTCAGCGTATCTTCCTCGAAGATTGAACGGGGTTGGTCGGGATTGGGTTCAATCTGCGCCAGCTCGATTTCGTTGATCGAAGAAGAGCCGCTTGTCGTCACTTCGTCCGGCGGGGTAAGAAGCGCCTCCAACCCGCGTCCTAATCTGTTTTTATTCGGTTTTGCCATCTGTTATTTATTTTTCTCAATTACTTCCTGTGCCAATTGCATATGATTGGCCGTGCCTTTCGAGTCTGCATCATAAAGCAGGATAGGTCTTCCGAAGCTCGATGCTTCCACCAATTTCACATTTCGCTGAATGACCGTTTTGAACACCAAGTCTTGGAACGGGCGTTTCACCTCTTCGTAAATTTGATTGGCGACCCGCAGACGCGAGTCGTACATGGTAATCAGAAAACCTTCGATCTCCAGTGCGGGATTCAATTTCGACTTGATAATCTTTATCGTATTCAGGAGCTTACTAATTCCCTCCAAGGCAAAATACTCACACTGAACGGGAATGATGACCGAGTCGGCAGCCGTAAGCGCATTGACGGTAATCAGTCCCAGCGAAGGAGAACAGTCAATCAGAATGTAGTCATACGCACTTTTTAAAGGCTCAACGATCCGCTTCAGGATTTGCTCTCGCTGTTCCATATTCAGCATTTCGATTTCCGCACCGACCAGATCGATATGTGACGGAAAGACATCCAGCCCCTCCAGTTCGGTTTTTACGATCGCTTTCTGCGGTTCTTCACCGTTGATAAGACATTCGTACAGCGAGCAATCGAGGCTTTTGATGTCAATGCCTAATCCGGAAGAAGCGTTAGCCTGCGGATCGGCATCGATTACCAGCACTTTTTTCTCTAAAGCCGCCAATGACGCGGACAAATTGATGGTTGTGGTGGTCTTGCCAACACCGCCTTTCTGATTTGCTAATGCGATAATTTTTCCCATAGTGTTCTTTTGTTTTTATTACAATCGGGCGTATTTGTTTCCGTTTTATCCTTGCTATTGTAACTCGCAAAGGTATGTATTTTTTTTTACTTTCACTTCGCTGTTGTTCCATCTCGCAGGAGAGACGCGGTAAAAACTTTAGTAAGCACCTCTACAGACCCTCTTAAAAAACGGATGAAATAACTCTTTCACTCCATACGAGTTCGGTATCAAAAGCCTTTCAATGAAATATAAGATCGGTTATTCAGTCTTTTCCGGTCTTTGAAACGATAAGCCGAATAGCCTCTTCGATGATCGTATCTTTTCCTTTCTTCATATCTTCACTCTTCATATCCACTTTCACATCCGGGTCGATGCCGCTTTCGGTATGCTGTTTCTGGGCATCGAGCATGGGAGAGGCAGAGAAACGCACCGTCCAGCCGTTCGGCAGTTCAGAGTTAAAAGGAAGCCCGCTCCCTCCGCCTGTCCGGTCACCCATGATGGTGACCTGATCAAGGAGTCGCATCTTGTTCACAAAGTCGTTCGTGGCACTGTAGCTGTGCCGGTTCGTGAGCACAACGACCGGACGCATCCAACGAACACGCTTCGAGGGCTCCAGCTCAATCGGGTACGGTTCAGAGAACGCGTCATGTGCGGGTCCCGTTTTATGCAGAATATATCCGGCAATGATTTTACTTTTCAGAAAACGGGAGGCTATACGGTCCGAATGAGTCAGCGAGCCGCCCCCATTATCGCGTACATCAATAATCAATCCTTTGCACTTGCGAAAAGCAAAGAGCACTTCATCGAGATTCTTATCGCCTATGCCCGAAGAGAAACTGCCGTAATAGATATACCCGATTTGCGTATTCGGTAGCTGAAGATACTTCATGCCGCCCGCAATCGAATAGCGGTTTCCGAGGTAATTTTTTTGGATCTCGCGGTTAAAGTTGGCCGGATAATCTTCGTACCACGACCAGTAGCGGGCGACATTAAACGGCGAAACGAGGTTCGTATGCCCGTCTTTCAGTTCGGCCAGCATGTTTCCCAACAAGTCGAACAACTCATACCGGTCCATCGTATCGGTCACCTGACGACTGTACTTATGGTAGACTTCTTCCCAATCCACGCCTTTATATCCGAAGAAACAATAATGCTCGTCCATGATTTTCCAGAGCGCTTCGAAATTTGTGCGCGCGTCCGTAGTATAATCATCTGCTTTCTCGCAGGCGGGAAGCAACATCCCGAGCCATAGTAAAAGTGCTTTCAGATACTGTTTCATCTCAATAATATGCACTTTGATATAAATGTTTTTGTCGAAGGCGTTTACCGCCAAACGAAATAAATTCCTTCACCAGTCCGACCATCAAACTGTGCGATACGTAATCGGCTCGAATACCATTCACCCTCGTCCGATAAAAATCATTCAGATAGCCGAGGCGAACCGTCCAATTACCGACAGGCAAATCGACCGTCAGGTAGTTGCGCAGAGCAAATTTGTTGTACAGAGAAGAAAACCGGACGACACCGTCCGAATTGCCGACACCGAATATTTCGTAATACGACTGTCCGTAATGCGGAGAGAAAAAGATACCTGCCATCGGAAAATCGGTCTGGTAACGCACCGTCAACGGATAATGGCGCAGGTGAAACGTATAAAGGGCTGCTGCCGAGAGACGCATATCCAGATCGAGATGAAGCGCCATCGGATTGTTGCCGTTCTGCAAGTTATAGACAAAACCGAACATAGCCCCGGCCGAGCCTCCGGCAAGCAGCTTCAATCCGGGCGCCGGGCGGAAATGATAATGCAAGCCGTAAGCGTAATCGATAAAACCCGCATAAGCACGAGACGTTCCGGCAGGATGGCTCACGGTCGACAAATCGAGGTGAAGGAGCTGCTGCCGGGAGAGACGCGGGCGTACCAGCATCATCCGTTCGTTCAACACATTCATCCCCCACCCATCGTACTTAACAGCCGAGAGATACGTATTCTTGATCTTATATCCTCCGAGACCGATCAATGTAGCTTCGTTGACCGAGCGAGGCGGCTCATCTGTCTGCGCCTGCAACGATAAAACCAGTACCGAAAGAAAAAGGATACAAACGGTTTTTTTCATACATGCTCCTTTCTATTATACGTCAAAAAGGTTCATCTGTTCTTCACGCTCTTCCCCTTCTTCATCGTGTACGGTCGCCGACCCGCTGTCTTCCTCTTTGGGAGGAAAGCGCATAGGTTCCAACTCATTGACGGTATCCACCTCATACGTACTGACACGCTTCCCTCTGGCTTTGACGCTCTTCACGCCGATAAACTGTTCGGCATCGACCGTCAGCGGCTCACGGAAACTGTCGTGCCCTCCGAAAACGACTTCGATACGGGGATACGCTTCGTCGGTGAGCAGGTAGAGACGGTGCTCCGGGTTCTCCCCCATCAGATTTTGGCGCTTACCACCGGCCTCGAGCTGGAAGCGCTTCAGATAAACGTATTTCTGGTCGGCGTCGTAGAGCACGGCCGTCCATACCTTGCGACTGTCGTACCGTTCGATCAGGAGGATATTCTCTTCGTAATGATTGCTCAGGTCGAAGTCGGTGGTATAAAATTCACCGCTGCGGAGCACAACGAGGATCTGGTCATCACTCTGGAACTCGCCGAGCTCTTCGCCCCGCCCGTCGTAGTTTAGGCGCAGCACGTCGCGGTCGAACCACACCAGACGTCCGCCCAGCGTAGAAGAACCTTTCTGCTTCAACGTGATTTTATGTATCTCGGCTTTCGTCAGAATATTCCCCATCGAAGCGCGCCCTTTGATCATGATTTCGCTGAAATCCTTCTCAAAGACGAGTGTTTTCTGACGCAACTTGGGCTTGAGAATCACCTTCACCGTCTCAGCCTCTCCATTCGGATTGGCGCTGAAATAGAGGATGCGCGATCCGTCCGTACCCCTCGTTACCGTATATTCCTTGTCGCGCGTAACTCCCGTAACGGCAAAACGCTTGATAAAGTTTCGGCCTATCTTCCCATCGCGATAAATGACGTTATAAATCGTACGACTGTCGTTCCGCTTGAAAACATTGACATAGATAACACCCTTACCAACAAAGATTTTATCACTTACGCGTATGACTTTATACGTGCCGTCGCGGTAAAACAGGATGATGTCGTCGATGTCGGAACAGTTGCAAACGAACTCGTCCTTTTTCAGGCTCGTCCCGATAAATCCTTCGTTACGGTCGATATACAGTTTTTCATTGGCTTCGACCACTTTCGTAGCCTCGATCGTATCGAAGCTCCGGATTTCCGTGCGTCGCGGATAGGCCGCACCGTATTTCTCTTTCAATAACGAAAACCACGCCACCGTATAACCGACCATATTGGCCAGATGCTTCTCCACCTGCGCGATATCTTTTTTCAATTGAGCAATTTGTTCCTCGTTCTTATCGGCATTAAACTTGAGGATGCGTCCCATTTTGATCTCCATCAAGCGGAGGATATCGTCGCGCGTAACGTCACGGATCAAGTCGGGCTTGAAAGGCTCCAATCGCCGGTCGATATGTGCCACGGCCTTATCCATATTCTTGGCATTCTCAAATTCAGGGTCTTTATAGATACGTTCTTCGATAAAAATCCGCTCCAGCGAAGCGTAAAAGAGCGACTCGAGCAATTCATTTTTTTGGATCTCCAGTTCACAACGCAGCAGATGGAGCGTCTGACCGGCCGAGTGACGCAGCACATCGCCGACCGACATGAAGCGCGGCTTATTGTCTTCGACGACACAACAATTCAGATAAATGCTTTTTTCGCAGTCGGTAAAGGCATAAAGCGCATCGATCGTCTTGTCGGACGATACGCCGGGCGCCAAATGAATCAGAATCTCGACATCCTTTGCCGTATTGTCATCGACTTTGCGGATTTTGATTTTGCCTTTATCGTTCGCCTTGATGATCGAGTCGATCAGCGAACCGGTGGTGTGACCGAACGGAATTTCCGTAATCACGAGCGTTTTGTTGTCGAGTTTACCGATCTTCGCACGCACTTTGACCATGCCTCCGCGACTGCCGTCGTTGTATTTCGAGACATCGATCAGCCCGCCCGTCTGAAAGTCGGGATAGAGTTTGAACTCTTCCCCCCGCAAATGCGCGATGGAGGCTTCGATCAGTTCATTAAAGTTATGCGGCAAGATTTTAGACGACAGTCCCACGGCAATACCTTCGGCTCCCTGCGCAAGCAACAGCGGAAATTTAATCGGCAAGCTGACCGGCTCTTTATTACGACCGTCGTACGAAAGTTTCCAAAGAGTTGTTTTAGGATTGAACACCGTCTCGAGAGCAAACTTCGAGAGACGTGCTTCGATGTATCGCGGTGCGGCGGCACTGTCGCCCGTCAGGATATTTCCCCAGTTCCCTTGGCAGTCAATCAATAAATCTTTTTGTCCCAGCTGTACCAAAGCATCGCCGATCGACGCATCGCCGTGCGGGTGAAATTGCATCGTTTGCCCTACGACATTGGCTACCTTATTATATCGGCCGTCATCGATCCGCTTCATGGCATGCAGGATACGTCGCTGAACCGGCTTCAATCCGTCGTTGATGTGCGGCACGGCGCGCTCAAGAATCACATACGAGGCGTAATCGAGAAACCAGCTCTGATACATACCCGGCAGATGATGCACGGCATCCGCACCGCCTCCCGGCACCACATACCCCGAACGCGTAGGCAAGGTGTTATGCTCTTCGTTTACCTCTTCCGTCTCGGATGATTCAGGCATTTCACCTTCGGGATACTCGTTTTCATCAGCCCGGACTTCTTCGTCGGGCAGCTTTTCTTCGTCTCGTTCTTGTTCAGTCTGATTTTCTCGTGCCATGTGCTTAAGCCTATATGATTCGCGCCGTGCAAATGTACATGAAAAAGTTGGAATCGCAAACAAGACCTTCCGCCCGTCCGCTGTAAATCGACTCCATTTTTACACGCCAAGAACCGGATTGTTGAGCGCCTCAAAACAGAAGAGACAACATGCTGGAAAACAAAGACTAAAAAAATCCAAAATTGTCCTATAAGACAATTCAAATTGTCTTAGCAGAGAGTTTAAATTGTCTTAGCAGATAATTTGGAGAGACTGTATGACGGCCATACATTGTCTTGGCGCCGGCATCGATTGGCCTCTATCCAACCCCCATTTTTCGACAGGAAATATGAAGCCCAGTCAGGCGATATACGATTTGACATGTACCATGCAACCATTGACGAACTATATTAATATGCAAGTAAAATGAGAACAAAAATTACATGAGTTCGGGATAATGTTTATTAGAATAATACCATCTGTTTAGTTTGTTGTATGG
>NZ_JAUMYS010000086.1 GCF_030528505.1 Tannerella sp. | reverse complement strand
TCCTTCATCTTAAGGAAGCATTCCTTCATCTTAAGGAAGGCTCCTTTAAGTAAAAATAACGATCGCTGTGCGATGAAACCGAAGAACAAGCCTCCGCGTAACGCAAAAACGCCTCTATCAACGATGGATAAAAAGAAATAGAACGTCCTTTTTTTGCCCGACAGCCCTAAAAAAATAACCGACCCATATCGGACGACTTCACGGCATATCCCTATTATTAGGGAGAAACCACCTAAAAATACCGACAAATCGGGATTGCCCTCTTTGACAAACGCCTCTACTTTTGCAGTCATAAAAAATTAATTAAAAACATTAAGTATTTAGATTATGAAAAAGAGAAGTGTAATGATGATGGCGCTTGTTGCGCTCGGTTTAGCATTCGTCGGATGTGACAAGAAAGACGATGTCAAGAAAGAAACGGTCAAAAAAGCCCTAACCATCGATGCCACTAAATATGATATGTGGACCTATATTAATTTAGAGACAGGCCAGACGGAAATCCACCGCGACTTTAGCGAATGGAACTATTACAAAGTAGAAGGAACGGGAAAAGACAGAAAACGGATTAAATATAAAACAACACCTGCACAAGGTTCGGAAGCCGATATCAAGATTAAATGGCATATCGCTATTCATCGCTATGATATTAAAACAAACAACGGTGAAGCGGTTGCTACTGCAGAAAAAAACATTAGCAATGTAAAAACACTTCCTGCCACAGGATATGAAGCAGATAAAATTATTGAAAACAAAATAATTACCGACCCCTCCGAAATGACTTCTTATAAGGTAGGATATGCTTCCAAATCAAACTTAAATAAAGTACTTGAGGGTTGGCTGATTAAGACCCCTACAGGCACAATGCCTCCCTATAGTTATAAATTATCGGAATTGGTATATGTGGTAAAATTCAAGGATGGAAGCCATGCGAAATTGAAATTTACAGACCATCTCAGCGCTGTAGGAGAAACGGGGCACGTAACCTTCCAATACGAATTTCAACCGAAATAACTTTCCGCAAAAAAGATGAAGTCGTTTTTCGGGAAAATATTGTTTCTGCTTTTTCTGACGGTGCCTTCGGGCACCGTTTTTGCAGTAGACGAAGGATTTGAACCGGCCCGATATACGGTAAAGGGCACGGTAGTAGATGAAAACGGCGAACCGCTGCCCGGAGCGTCCGTGTGGGTCGTAGGGGCTACGATCGGTGCCGGCACGAATGCGAACGGAGAGTTCGCCATCCGTTTGAATGAAGGACGCGAATATACGCTTCGCGTATCGTTTACCGGCTATGTGCCCGAAGAAATAAAAGTGAATGTTCCCATGAAGGGAGAGGCGATACAGATCGCCTTGCGTCCGGCCCAAAATGAACTGAACGAAGTCGTCGTTACCGGTGCACGCATTGCGAGGCCACTCAAAGAAGTGCCCATATTGACTCGCGTCATCTCGCAGAAAGATATTCAAGCACTTAACCCGATGAGTATCGAGACGCTCCTGCAATACGAATTGCCCGGATTACAGATCACCTACAACAGCATGAGCCGGATGCCGCAAATCAAGTATCAAGGCGTAGACGGCGAGTATATGCTGTTCCTGATCGATGGCGAGCGGATCAGCGGCGAAGGAGCCGACCACAACGTCGATTTCACCCGCTTCAATGTCGACGAGATCGAACGGATCGAGTTTATTCGCGGATCGCAGTCGACCGTTTACGGTTCGAATGCATTGGGTGGCGTGATCAATATCATTACCAAGAAAGCCAATCGTCCGTTTACAGGAAACATTCATGCCCGTTATGCGGGGACGAACGGACAGAAATATACTGTTTCGGCCGGAACGAAGAAAGACCGCTTTTCTTCACTTACCAGCGTAACGTATCGTACCCGAGACACATATACGATCGGGGATGAAAAAGGAAAAACAATCACCCGGGTACTGCCTGACGGAACCGTCTCCGATACGATTTCAAGAACATATTCAACGACCGTCTACGGATACAAAGTGTGGGACGCTTCGCAGAAATTCGGCTATGCTTTTACCGACAAGCTCAGTGTGGATTTACGCGGATCATTCTATCATAACGCTCGTGACATTCGAGAGGGCGGAAAATATCAGGACTTTTTTATCGATTACGCGCTGAATGGAAAAATGAACTACCTGTTCAAAGAAGACCGTCGATTGATTGTATCGTATAACTACGACAATTATAAAAAAGACAAAGACTTTTTTCAAGCAAAATTCAGGCGGACAGATTACCGCAACCGGACACAAATGCTGCGTGCAGACTATTCGGGCACGTATGGCGATCATACGGTCAGTATCGGAACCGAAGGTTTTTTTGAATATCTGAAGCATTACATGCTGAAAGACAGTGCTCATGTCAGCAACGAGAACTACTCCCTTTACATGCAGGAAGACTGGAAACCGCTTCGTTCGCTCAACGTAATCGTGGGATTACGTGCCGACTATCATCGCAAATATCACTGGCACGTAACGCCGAAGGTCTCGGCCATGTATCGTCCGGCCGAAACGGTTACGCTCCGTACCGGCTATTCACAAGGCTTCCGTTCGCCGTCGCTGAAAGAATTGTATCAGGAGTATGATATGGGCGGGTTGGGTATTCTGATGCTTTACGGTAATCCGGACCTGAAGCCTGAAACGAGTCATCAATTCTCGCTCTCGGCCGAGTACACCAAAGGACGATTCAATGCTTCCGTATCGGCTTCGCACAATCTGTTTCATAACAAAATTTCATACGCCCGACTGGATAAAAAGTCGAGAGATATGCGCTACATGAATGTAGACAGCGCGAAAACGACAAGTATCGAGGCCATTGTGCAGATGCGACTGGATTTTGGATTGGTCTTGACCGGATCGTATGCTTTTGTAGACGACTATGAGAAAGTGAACGGACGAAACACCTCGTCTGTCCGGCCGCACAGCGTGACGTTCAATGCCGTCTACTCGCGCAAATTCGGCAAGATCGGCGCCAATCTGGCGCTGAACGGACAATGGGCTTCACGGCTGGATACTTACTGGTATTCTCCGGACGGTTCGCTCGAATCGGTCACCTACGACGCACGCACCTTGTGCAGCCTGAATGCGGGTGTAACGATGCCAAAAGGAATATCGGTCAACATAGGCGTCGATAACCTGTTGAATTATAAAGATAAGGCGGCAGACAGTTCGCTACAATTGCCGCAGAAGGGTATCAGCCTGATTGGTACGGTAAATATCAACCTCGCCGATATGTTCGGATTGTAAGCCTCTCCTTATTTATAGGGATATGATATGTTAAAACAGCCAACAATAGGGATTGCCGATTTTTCGCTCTCTGCCGAATTTTGCAGTGTCAAATTTAAACTACAAAACAAATGATGAGAAAAACAATTACTTTTTTATTCTTGTTACTATGCTCCGTTAGCATATACGCAACAGACATAGAATCGGCAGACAGAGATTATACCATCAAGGGAATCGTAAGAAATCAGCAAAACGAACCGATACCGTATGCTACGGTGATGGTCATGGGAACGAATATCGGCATGGCTGCCAATGTGAATGGTGAGTTCCGTATAAAACTCAACCAGGGAACGTACAAGCTCCGTATATCCTGTACAGGTTATGAACCTCGTACGGTAGAGGTGGATGCGGTGAAACAGCCCGAACTTGATATCGTGCTCGATGAAGCCAGAAACAATCTTACGGAAGTCGTCATTACCGGCACACGCACCGAGAAGATGTTAAAAGACGAGCCTGTGGTGACACGTGTCATCACGGCCGAAGACATCAAGAAAATCGATCCTCAGGATTTTAAAAGCTTGCTCGAATACGAAGTGCCGGGATTGCATTTCAACGGAGCGGCACACGGCTCGGGACTCCCCTCCATCTCTTTTCAGGGTATGGACTCCCGCTATCTGCTTTTCCTGATCGACGGTGAAAGAATTGCCGGCGAAGGAGCCTCCGATAATGTGGACTTCACGCGGCTAAATGTAGATAACATCGAACGGATCGAGATTGTAAAAAGCGCGATGTCGACGCTTTACGGATCGAATGCGTTAGGAGGAGTGATTAACATTATCACTAAAAAGGCTAACCGTCCGTTCGTCGGAACAGTTTCGACGCGTCTGACGAGCCGCAGAGACCAGAAATATACCGTATCGTTAGGTACGCGACAGGAGAAATTTTCGTCACTGACGACCGCGTCGTTCAGTCGTCGAGACCCTTTCACATTCGAAGAGCGAAAGCCAACAAAACGATTGTATGAACTTCCCGACGGACGGGACTCAATAGGGATAAGCCCCAAATTAAGCAAGTATAATATGCGCGGATATGAAACTTTTTCCATCGCGCAAAAAATAGGATATGACTTTACCGATAAACTGAGCGCCGAGCTGAACAGCAGTTTTTATCAGAACAAGTTGTTGTATGTAAACGAAGGAAAAATAAGCGAACGCTTCCGTGACTTTACATTCGGCGGGAAAATGAACTATATCTTTAATGAAAACAGTCGACTGGATTTATCCTATCATTATGACAATTACTTTAAAGACGATATAGACTCGGCCGATCATCGTAAAACAAAAATCAGATACCGGGATATTCTTAACAATGTACGACTGAATTACAGCTTGTTGCTCGCGGATCGACATTCGCTGACCGTCGGCGGTGAAGTAAACGCCGAAAAACTCAGAACGTACTGGTTTAAGGACACAACGGCCAACAGCATGACAAATTATGTGTTGTATGTACAGGACGACTACCGGATTACCGACCGCCTGACCCTCGTCGGAGGGATTCGAATGGATTATCATTCGCTTTACAAAGTACATGTAAACCCTAAATTATCTGCCATGTATAAAATCGGCAATGTAACGTTGCGCGGAGGATATGCTGCCGGATTTCGCTCACCTTCATTGAAAGAATTGTATGGAGAATTTAATCATGGCGGGATGTTTAAAATTTACGGCAGCACCGACCTGAAACCCGAGACAAGTCACCACGGGACTCTGTCGGGAGAATGGACGGCCGGTATCTTCAACATCTCCGTTACCGGATACTATAACTGGTTCAACAATAGAATTGCGCTGACAACACGCATTTCCGAAGATAAAAAGAAAAGATTTCCCGACTATATTTATATCAATGCCGATTCGGCCAAGACGTATGGGGCTGACGTGAACATGCAGGTACGCCTTCCGTTTAACCTCACATTGAAAGGAACGTATTCGTATGTGTATGACGATACGAAAATCAAAGGCCGAAGAAGTTCCTATGTACGTCCGCATACGGCGGTTATCCAAGCCGAATACAGCCGAAAAATCGGAAAATGCCGAACGACTTTAGGTTTGAACGGCCGATGGATGAGCGGGGTAGATTATTGGGGTATATCGTCTGTCTCCAAAAAAAGAGTCTTAACCAAGGTGGAATTAAAGGACTATATGATTTGGAGGCTGAACGCTTCGTGCAGATTCCCGAAAGGGATTACGTTGAATATCGGCGTAGATAATCTCTTTAACACGAAAGACGACAACTTTTCGAGCGATCGTTACGCGATATTCTCGCGTGGCACGGAGTTTGTCGCCAACCTCTCGGTCAATATAGCCGAACTGATCGGAAAATAATGATAAGCAGAAACAATATTAAACATGAAACGTAAAATTTATTTATGGGGAGGAGTCGTCGCTGTCATCTTGGCAGCGGCGTTCTTTGTATATTCCAAGTGGATATCTCCCACGAGAGTGGCTTTTGTCAATTATCAGATCATCACCCTGGGTGAGATTCACAAAGCGAATGACAATTCGTTTATCAAGATCGCGACCGTCGATACCGAAGAGCTCGACAAGCTCAAAGGCTACGACATGGTCTTTATCAATGGGATGGGATTGCGTATCACCGAAGAGCAGCGGGCGCAGATACAGAAAGCGGCAGACGCTGGTCTGGCCGTTCTGACGACGGCAGCGACCAACCCCGCCAACAAGATCATTTCGCTCGACTCACTTCAGGCCGATACCCTGAAGCACTACCTGAGCAACGGCGGACGACGCAACTATCGGAGCGTGCTGAACTACGTGCGTAAATACGTCGACAAGAAAAAGGTGTCGGTCAACGAACCGGAGGCCGTCGTAGAGCGCGCCAATGACATGCTCTACCATGCCGTTCCGGGCAAACCGGACGAGGAAGAACTCGGCTTCAACTCGATTGCCGAGTATCACGCGTTCCTGCAAAAGCACGGATTGCTGAAAGAAGGAGCGCCGCGCATCATCGTCACCGGCCCGATGGGACAGCCGACCGACTTGATCCGGCGGCTCGAAGAAACGGGCAACGTCGTCTATCCCGTACGCAACATGAAGAACCTTGTCAGCAACCATCACATCGACACGGTACAACCTTCGGCCGTCATCAATATGGCGCACGGACGTATGGGCGACTACATCGTCGACTATCTGACCCGGCAGAACATTCCCCTATTCGCTCCGCTCAATGCCAACCGGCTTGTAGAGAAATGGGAGGACGACAAGATGGGTATGAACGGCGGTTTCCTTTCGCAGAGCATCGTCACCCCTGAAATCGACGGAGCAGTCCGTCCGTTTGTCGTTTTCGGGCATTACAAGGACGAGGAAGGGATGCATCATGCCTTCGCCATCCCCGAACGGCTCGAAACGTTCGTAGAAACGGTCAACAATTACCTCAGCCTGCAACGCAAGCCGAACAGCGAAAAGCGCGTGGTGATCGTCTATTACAAGGGCCCGGGACAAAGCGCCATGTCGGCCGGCGGCATGGAAGTAGCGCCTTCGCTCTATAACCTGCTGGTACGCATGAAACGCGAAGACTACAAAGTCGAAGGGCTCCCCGCCTCATCGAAGGAGTTGGAACGCATGATACAGGCTCACGGAGCCGTGTTCGGCGCATACGCCGAGGGAGCGCTCGACGAGTTTATGAAAAACGGTCGGCCGGAGCTGATCACGAAAGAAGATTACGAAAGCTGGGTGAAGAAAGTAATCCGCCCCGATAAATACGCGGAGGTCGTGGCTGCTTTCGGCGAATTCCCCGGCTCGTATATGGCGACCGAAGACGGACGTCTGGGCGTAGCGCGCCTGCAATTAGGCAATGTGGTGTTGATGCCGCAAACAGCTCCCGGTCGCGGCGACGATAACTTCAAGGTCGTGCACGGAACGGATGCCGCCCCACCCCACACCTACATCGCCTCGTATCTCTGGATGCAATTCGGGTTCAAGGCCGACGCGCTGGTTCATTTCGGAACACACGGCAGTCTGGAGTTTACGCCGAGAAAGCAGGTGGCATTAAGCAGCAACGACTGGCCTGACCGGCTCGTAGGCGCCGTGCCGCACTTCTACATCTACAGCATCGGCAACGTGGGAGAAGGCATGATTGCCAAGCGTCGTTCGTATGCCGGACTGCAGTCGTACCTCACGCCTCCGTTTATGGAAAGCAGCGTGCGAGGCATCTACCGCGAACTGATGGAGCGCATTAAGATTTACAACAATACCGTCGGCGCCTGCTCGTGTGGCGGAGAGCATGACCATGAACATGCGAAAAAAGACACTCGCAACGAGGCCGATCTGCGCCGTGCGTCGCTGGCCGTGAAAGCGGCGACGGTAAAGCTCGGCATTCACCGCGAACTCGGTCTGGACAGCGTCATGACCGTTCCCTATTCGGAAGACGACATTCTCCGCATCGAGAATTTCGCCGAAGAGCTGGCCATGGAGAAAATAACCGGGCAACTCTACACCATGGGCGTACCGTACGAAGACATCCGCATCACCAGCAGTGTCTATGCGATGGCTACCGACCCGATCGCGTACAGCCTGCTGGCGCTCGACAAACTGCGCGGACGCGCCGATGAGAAGACCTTGAAGCATCGCGCGCTGTTCACGCAGCAATACATGAATCCGGCACGTGAGCTGGTAACACGTTTGTTGGCTAACCCTGCGTTGGCATCGGACGAACTGATCTGCCGTACCGCAGGCATCACTCCCGACGAATTGGCCAAAGCGCGCGAAGTAGAAGAGTCGCGGAAGGTGCCCGGAGGCATGATGGAGATGATGATGAGCATGAGGCGTGAGGCGCCGGCCGAAGCCAAAGTACATGCCGACGCGTCGGAAGCAAAAGGAAAGTCCCAAGCAGCCAAAGGAGGCCATGGCCAGATGTCCGAAGGCATGAAAGAAATGGCCAAGGCACATGGTGAGATGCCGCAAGCGATGAAGGAGAAGATGGCAGCCAAAGGAAAAGACAGCGCATCGGCCCATGGAAAAGGCATGCCTGCCGGCATGGGCGGCATGATGAGCGGAGGCATGCCCAAGAAAAAAGAATACACGAAAGAGGAAATCCATTTCGCACTGGCTGTGATGGAGGTAGAGCGTACCATTCGCAATGTGGGACATTACAGAAAGGCGCTTCAGGAAAGCCCCGAGAAAGAGCTGTATTCGATGATTAACGCGATGAACGGCGGATATACGCGTCCGTCGCCGGGAGGAGACCCGATTGTCAATCCGAATACGCTGCCTACCGGACGCAACCTTTACGGCATCAACGCCGAAGCCACGCCAAGCGAATCCGCGTGGGAGAAAGGCATACAGATGGCGAACAACACGATCGAGCTGTACAAGCGCCGTCATAACGACAGCATCCCCCGCAAGGTGAGCTACACGCTGTGGAGCGGTGAGTTTATCGAGACGGAAGGAGCGACGATTGCGCAGGTATTGTATATGTTGGGCGTAGAACCGTTGCGCGACGCTTTCGGACGGGTGACGGACTTGAGGCTCATCCCGTCCGAAGAGCTGGGACGTCCGCGTATCGATGTCGTGGTGCAGACGAGCGGTCAGCTGAGAGACCTCGCCGCATCGCGTCTGTTCCTGATCAACCGTGCTGTCGAAATGGCTGCCGCGGCCAAGGACGAACCTTTCGAGAATCAGGTGGCTGCCGGCGTAGTAGAGGCCGAGCGTACGCTGATCGAGAAAGGGCTCACGCCGAAAGACGCCCGTGAGATTTCGACCTTCCGCGTCTTCGGAGGGATGAACGGCGGCTACGGCACCGGCATTCAGGGCATGGTGATGAGCGGAGACCGTTGGGAGAGCGAAAAGGAAATCGCCGACACGTACCTGAACAATATGGGCGCTTATTACGGCAGCGAGAAGAACTGGGAAGCGTTCCGTCAATTCGCCTTCGAGGCTGCGCTGACCCGTACCGACGCCGTTATCCAGCCACGCCAAAGCAACACGTGGGGCGCCTTGAGCCTCGACCATGTGTACGAATTCATGGGCGGACTGAATCTGGCCGTGCGCAACGTCACCGGAAAAGATCCGGACGCTTACCTGAGCGACTATCGCAACCGGAACAACTTCCGCATGCAGGAGGTGAAGGAAGCCATCGGCGTAGAGAGCCGGACGACGATCTTCAACCCCGCCTACATCAAAGAAAAGATGAAAGGCGAAGCCGGCGGGGCGGGCACGTTCGCCGAGATTGTACAGAACACCTACGGATGGAACGTGATGAAACCGGCAGCCATCGACAAGGAGATGTGGGACGAGATATATAATGTATACGTCAAGGATAAGTTCGAACTGGGCGTGCAGGAATATTTCGAACAGCATAACCCGGCGGCGCTCGAAGAGATCACGGCCGTGATGATGGAGACCATCCGCAAGGGCATGTGGCCCGCTACGGAGCAACAGATCGCCGACATTGCCAAGCTGCATACCGAGCTGGTGAACAAATACAAACCGTCGTGCTCCGGCTTTGTCTGCGACAATGCCAAGCTGCGGCAGTTCATCGCCTCAAAGACCGATGCGCAGGCGGCCGCGCAGTACACCGAAAACATCAATCAGATACGTGAGGCGACCGCTTCGGGCGACCGGAAGAGCATGGTGATGAAGAAGGAAGACGTTTCGGCCGACGCGCAGTCAAAGACGAACGTGCTGAACAATACCATCGTCGCCTGCGTCGTCGCGCTGGCCGTCATCGTGCTGATCTGGCTCGTACGTTATCGCCGTAAAAAGATGCGGGAATAAATGGAAACAGTCGTAGTCGTACTGATGATACTCGTTTGCTTCAACTTCATGTTGAAGCAAACGTATCGTAAATGGTGGTCTGTGGCGGTGATTGCCGTTGTCTGCGCCCTGTTCGTCGGGCTGATATGGCCTTACGCCATCGAGCAGTCGAAGACACAGATTGCCGACTGGCTGTCCAGCCCCGCGCTGATGCTCGACACCTCCGTCGTGCTGAGCATCGAGGTCGTCATCCAGATGGCTTTCTGCATGCTGGCCGCCCATGTGATGACCACCGGACGCATACGCAAACGCACCTTGTGGAGCTACAAAGTGTTGCGCTGGTTCCCGGGACTGCTCATTTTCCCGGTGCTCTTCAGCGGACTCGTCGCGCTGATCTTTTCATTCCCCGGCGTATCGTTCCCGCTCATCGCGTGGAGCATGGCCGCGGGAGTGTTGATCCTCATCCCCGCAGGCTCCTTCGTGTTGAGACGCCTCTTACCCGAAAAAGAGCTGCGACTCGAACTCCTCTTTCTGGCCAACGCCCTGATCGCGGTGCTGGGCGTCATCACCACCGTCAACGGTCGCACGGCCGTGACGGGAAATACCGCAATCGACTGGGGCGCGCTGGCTGCATTGACAGCGCTGATTCTCGTCGGACTCATCGCAGGCTTTTTCACAGCCCGCATCAAACTGTATTATAAACTACGTAAAAACAAAGAAATATGACTTATATCTCCGATATTTTATACTGGATATCTACTGGGCTGCTTGTGCCCGTGATCGTGTTGTTGATCCTTCTCTTCATCCGTGCCCTGCTGCTCATCGGCGGCTTTTTCGGGCAATACCTTGCCATCCGTAAGAACGAAGCGACCATCCGTCCCGAACTGGAAACATTGAGCAGCGACCGGCTCGACGATTTCGCCGAGCGCCTGCCCAAAAGCAACGCCTCGCTCGTGAACGTCTACATGCGCCGGCTGCTGGCCGTTAAGGACAGTCCCGCGCACGTGCAGCGCCTGCTGGCCGATTTCGAAATCGCGGCCGACAAAGACCTGACCGTCTCCAAGACCTTGGCCAAGTTGGGACCGATGCTCGGACTCATGGGCACCCTCATCCCCATGGGACCCGCCCTCGTGGGACTCTCCACGGGCGACATCGCTTCCATGGCCTACAACATGCAGGTAGCCTTCGCCACCACCGTAGTCGGACTCTTTTCCAGCGCCGTCGGGTTCATCACCCAGCAGGTGAAACAGCGCTGGTATCTGCAGGACATGACGAATCTCGAATTCATTGCCGGGCTCATCAACGAAAAACGCAACAAGTCATGAAACGGAATCTGCTCAGGAAAGAAGACGATAACGACCCGATGAGCGTCGTCGGCAACCTCTTCGACGTCGCGATGGTCTTTGCCGTAGCGCTGATGGTCGCCCTCGTGGCGCGGTTCAACATGACCGAGATGTTTTCGAAAGAAGACTTCACGATGGTCAAGAACCCCGGCACGGAGAAGATGGAGATCATCACCAAGAAAGGCGAGAAGATCGAGAAATATACGCCTTCGGAAGATAACCCGTCCGACAAAAGCTCGCGAGGCAAACGCGTCGGCACCGCCTACCAGCTCGAAAACGGCGAAATCATCTACGTCCCCGAATAGCGGGGTAAATTAATTGTCAATGGTTAATTGTTATGCCCTGCGGGCGTTTAGTTGTTTAGTTGTTTAGTTGTCAGGCAGCGGTCAGCGGTCA
>NZ_JAUMYS010000085.1 GCF_030528505.1 Tannerella sp. | reverse complement strand
ACTTCTCGGCACAATCAAAGATTCCCAAGCACTGCTCGAAGCATTCCGGACGTCTGCAAAGAGAGACGGTCTTTTTTCGTTCAACCACTTGGATTTGGAAAAGATTTCTTCTACTTTTGTCCTCGCTTAATCCTGCATAAAACAAGATGAAACGACTCTTTTTCCTGCTGACGCTTCTGCTCTTATCGACCGGTTGCCTGCGCGACGAACTGCCGAACGCGGAAGCCGACATCCTGACATGCACCCTTGCCGAGGCGTCTCTCCTCAAACGCGAACCGATCATCGAAAACGATAAAATCACACTCCTTGTAAAAGCCAATGCAGACCTGACGCGGCAAACGCTTTCCTTCACGCTGTCCGACGGCGCCACCATCGAACCGGCCGGCGGTACGCCCCGCGACTTCTCTACGCCTCAGACATACACCGTCACATCGCAAGACGGACAGTGGAAAAAAACGTATACCGTCTCATTCGTGGCCGACGAACTGCAAACGAGGTATCATTTCGAAGATACAGTGGCCGAAAAAAGCGGTCGCTTCCATATCTTTGCCGAGAAGCAAAACGGACGTGTCTCGATGGAATGGGCCAGCGGAAACCTCGGATTTGCCATGACTGGCAACGCGCAGACCCCCGACGACTATCCCACCACCCAGTCAGCCGACGGATACAAAGGCCGATGCGTGCGCCTGACGACACGAAGCACCGGCAGCTTCGGCGCTCTTGCGGGTATGCCGATCGCCGCAGGAAACCTGTTTATCGGTACGTTCGATCTCTTGAGCGCGCTCAGCAGCCCGCTCAAAGCGACGCGCTTCGGACTGCCGTTCTACCGTCGGCCGCTATATTTTTCGGGCTATTACAAATACAAGGCAGGCACAACGTATTATCAGAACGGCCAACCCGCACAAACGGCAATCACCGACCGCTGTCATTTCTATGCCGTGCTGTATGAGACGGACGAGACGCTCAAAACCCTCGACGGCACGAATATCCTGACGCATCCGAACGTTGTCTGCGCCGCCGTCGTCGAAGATCAGAAGGAGACGGACGAGTGGACGCATTTCAAGCTCCCATTCATCATGCGCGAAGGCCAAACCATCGATGCGGCGAAGCTGCGCAGCGGTGTCTACAATTTGGCCATCGTCTTTACATCGAGTATCGCAGGAGCGACCTTCAGCGGCGCTCCCGGCAGCACGCTCCATATCGACGAAGTAGAAATTGCTTGTGAATAACTTTTATACTTTCGCCTCTTGATGCAAACGATCGGATTACTTTCGGACACCCACGGATGGTGGGATGAAAAATACGCCTCCTACTTCGCTTCGTGCGACGAGATTTGGCACGCGGGCGACATCGGTTCGGCCGACGTGGCGTTGCGACTCTCGGCCATACGCCCGCTGCGGGCCGTCTGCGGCAACATCGACGGTTACCCCGTGCGACAGATGTACCCGAAGACGCTTCACTTCACCGTCGAGGACGTGTCCGTCATGATGACCCATATCGGCGGCTATCCGGGACGTTACGAGCCGACCATACGCGCCGAGCTGTACGAGACAAAGCCGCGACTGTTCGTCTGCGGACATTCGCATATCCTTAAGGTGATGTTCGACAAACGTTTGAATTGCCTATGCCTGAACCCCGGAGCAGCGGGAAAAAGTGGCTTTCATACGGTACGCACGCTGATGCGCTTCGTCATCGACGGAGCAGATATCCGCGATATGGAGATTATCGAGTTGGCGAAACGGTAACCGGCTCAGTCTCGGTCGCGACCGAGACCGGCTGCTCGCGCTTGGCCGTGTATTGTTCCGCCAGGAATACGGTATGTTGCAGATACGCATACTCTTTCTCGAAATATTCGCTGAAAAGTCCCTGTTGCAGGTTTTCTTCGATCTGGCGAGGCGTCCAGAGTTTCCCTTCGGCTGTTTTCACATAGTTCACGAAGGCTTCTTCGGAATGGAGCGTCAGCACGTACAACGATACGAGCTGCGTCACCCGCTCGTTCTCGAACGCGTAGCGAACGAGGAAATGCGGCTTGGCTTCGCTCTTGGCTAACGAACTCCCCAGCAACTCACGGACAGTCTGATCGAACGTCTGTTTGAAAAGCACGTGCCCGTAGAACGGATGATCGAGCGCGTCGGGCGAGACAGGTTGAACGGAGCCGCGTTTGACGAGGTAGAGCATCCCGTCATACACGACGGCAATGCGCACCACCGGATGACAATAATGCCGCGCCTGCGAGGTGAGGCTGACCGAATAGGCAATGCGTCCGATCACTTTGCCTTTCTTATCGAGTACGGGCAACCATTTCTCTTCCGCCAGACCATGCTTCATCATCGAAACCCGAATCTGCTCGTAAGCGATAATCCCCAAGCCGATAAACAAAGGAGCCTCACGGTAAAGCAGCCGTTCGACCCAGATATGCTGGTAGCTTTCGGGCAGAATCATGTAGAACAGAAGGATAAACAGATGCAGCGTATAGACGTTCTGAGCGATATACGCCACAAAGAAGAACTCGCTCAAAGCCGTACGCAACGGAGGGCGCTTCAAGGCCGGACGGTTCGACTTCCGTACCCGACCGACGATCGGGCGCTTCGCAAAACCGGCCAGCGACAAGACGGCGACCAACAGCCATTCGGTAATAAGCGGCGAATGCAGATACAAGACCGGTTCGAGGCGCAAGAACAGAAACAGCGAATACAGTACCAGCGTGATGGCTGTGGGCAAAAACATAAACTGATACTTCCTGCCGCGAAACAGTCCCCAGAACGTAAAACAGCTGGCGACGCAGAACACGACCGCGATTACGAACGAGACGATATACGTATAAAAGTTGTTCAGGAACATCAACAACAGCAACGGCAACAGTCCGACGGCCTGATTATTCAGGCCGTTACGGATATCCATGCTGTTCTTTATGCGGGTAATTTGTTCCATGTCGTATATATAACAATGTATGGGGGAGCTTTGTTGCAAATAGGCGATTTTATTCTTCAAGCACGCGCTCGGCATGGTACGACGAGCGCACTAACGGCGCGCTCTCAACCGAGCGGAAACCTTTCGAGAGCGCCGTTTCACGATACGCCTCGAACTGCGCGGGGGTGACGTATTCCGTCACCGGCAGGTTCTTGCGCGAAGGTTGCAGGTACTGCCCGATCGTCAACGCCGATACGCCCACACCGCGGGCATCGTCCATCAGTTCCTCCACCTCGGCCGCCGTCTCGCCCAACCCGACCATGATCCCCGTCTTGACACACAGTCCGCGCTCGGCAATGCGTTTCAAAACGGACAGGCTCACCTCGTAACGCGCCGCGCTGCGCACCTGCGGCGTGAGGCGGCGCACCGTTTCGAGGTTATGCGAGATGACTTCGGGCGCCGCATCGATCACCTGATCGACGAGCTCCGTCCGCCCCTGAAAGTCGGGAATCAGCACTTCGAGCGTCGTCTGCGGATTGACTTCTTTGATACACCGGATCGTCTGCACCCAGTGCTGTGCGCCGAGATCGGGCAGATCGTCCCGGTCGACCGAGGTAACGACGGCATGCCGCAGTTTCATCAGGCGAATGCTCTCGGCCACCTGCGCCGGTTCGTCCGGGTTGAGCGGCCGGGGCTTACCCGTCAACGTATTGCAGAAACGGCACGAGCGCGTGCAGATATCGCCGGCAATCATAAACGTAGCGGTGCCTCGACTCCAGCACTCGCCCTGATTCGGGCATTTGCCGCTCGTGCAGATGGTATGGAGACAGTGCGACTCGACGATTTCTTTCGTCCGGCGGAACTGTTCGTTCCCCTGCAAACGTATTTTCAGCCAGTCGGGTTTCCGAAGATACGTACTCATTACAGATTTTCCAGCACGAAATTCGTCATCTTCGTATATAAATGGTAGCGCGTATTGCCGCCGTAGATACCGTGATCGCGATCCCGGTAGATATGCATGTCGAACTGTTTGCCGGCCTGCACGAGCGCCTCGGCATAGTCCATCGTCTGCTTGAAATGTACGTTATCGTCGGCCGTGCCGTGGATCAGCAGCAGCTTGCCCTGCAAATCTTTGGCCAGCAAGAGAGGCGACGTGGTATTGTAACCGTTCGCATTTTCTTTCGGCGTACGCATGAATCGCTCGGTATAAACCGTGTCGTAGTAGCGCCAGTCGGTAGGCGGCGCAACGGCGATACCGGCTTTGAACGTGCCGTTGCCGGTGCTCAGCGCCATCAGCGTATTGTATCCGCCAAAGCTCCAGCCCCAGATGGCCATCCGGCTGCCGTCCACATAGGGCAGCTTGGCCAGCGCCTGTGCGGCCTCGACCTGATCTCTCGACTCCAGCTCGCCGAGCTTGAGGTAAGTGCATTTGCGGAAGGTCTCGCCACGCGCCCCGGTGCCTCGCCCGTCGACACAGACGCAAATCACACCGTTCGCCGCCAGATACTGCTCCCATCCGAATTCGTAGCGGTCTAATACCGACTGCGAATTGGGGCCGCTGTATTGAAACATCATCACCGGATACTTCTTCGCCGAGTCGAAGCCGGCCGGCTTCACGATCCACGCGTTCAGCTCATAGCCCGACGCGGTCTGTACGGTGATAAACTCCTTCGGCGAATAAGCCGTGGCTTGCAGTGTCTCTTTCAACGACGCATTATCTTCGAGGGTACGCAGCGTCTTGCCCGTCTTCGTTTCGTTCACGGTGATGACGGCCGGCGTGCGGGCGCTGGAGTAACGGTTCACATAGTAGGCGAAGTTGGCACTGAACGACGCGCTGTTCGTTCCTTCCTGCTTCGTCAGGCGGGTCTTCACGCCCTTGGCATCCACCCTGTACACCGAGCGGCGCAGCGGACTTTCTTCGGCCGACTCGTAATAGACCGTGTTCGTCGCTTCGTCGACACCGATCAATCGCGTCACGTCCCAGTTACCCTTCGTCACCTGACGCTGTTCTACACCCGTTGCCGCATACTGATAAATATGCGCATAACCGTCCTTCTCGCTCACGTACAAGAAGCCGTTGTTCGTAAACATCAGCTCATTGAGCCAGTTGGAATCGACATACGTGTCGCTTTCTTCCTTGAGGATCTGCTTGCAGACCCCGCTCTTCGGGTTCGCATAATACATGCTGAAGATGTTCTGATGACGGTTCAGCGTCATCACCGCCAGCTGGTCGGGCGCGGCAGTAAAAGCGATGCGCGGGATGTAGCCGTCGGCATCGACCGGTACCGGAATCGTTTTGATGTCTTTCGTCTCGATGCTGTAGGAATGAAGCGTGATGCGGGAATTCTTCTCGCCGGCCTTCGGATACTTATAGTTATATTCGCCCGGATAATACCCGTCGCCGTAGATGTGCATGCCATATTCCGGCACTTCCGACTCGTCGGAACGCACGTACGCCAGATATTGGCTGTCGGACGACCAGCTCATCAGGTTCGTCACACTGAATTCTTCTTCATAAACCCAGTCCGTAGCGCCGTTGATGACCTTGTTCGGCACACCGTCTTTCGTGACCTGCACCTCCGTATCGTAATCGAATTTTCTCACCCATATATTGTTATCGACCACGTAGGCGCACATCCGTCCGTCGGGCGAGAAGGTAGGAATCATCACTTTGGCGCCGGAATCGTTCAGCGGTTTCACCATGTTGCGACGCACGTCGTAAGCGAACGTCTGTGCCTTGAACGAGCGACGATAAATCGGTTCCGTCTCGCGCCAGATGAGAATCCGATGCCCCATCGGACTCACCTCGTACCCTTGAAAATCATCGAACGTACACTCGCGTGCCTTTTGGGTATAAAAAAGCGTGTCGACCGGTTTACCCGTGCGATAGTCGTATTTGACAATCATCGTCCGCTCTTTGTTCATGGCCGTATAATGTATCCCGTCGGCCATGGTACGCAGTCCGCTGTCGGCCATCGATTGGCGGTACTTTCCGTCCGTGATCCCTCGCAATTCCACCCGCTGCTGCGCGCTGATCCCTCCTGCCGTGAGAAGCGAAAGCAAAAGGGCTATTCCTGTTTTCTTCACCATTGTTTTTTGTTTTTTTCTTCGGGCAAACTTAGATAAAAATTCCGACATTTCTAAACAAGTCCGCTAAAAAAAGGCGAAGCCGAATGGCGACTCCGAACAGTCGGAGAAGAGTGTTTATTCGACCTTTCTTTTGTTAAAAACCATTTACACTTTACCCTATTCAGACGGCATACGGATGCAATTTTAGCTACATACGGACGCGCGAAAATTTAGGTCCCGATCCCTCCCTTAAAAGTTCCCTATTCCTCTCTTTTCAAAAAAACTAATTGCTTTTTTTCAATCGATTCGCTTTAATAAACACATCATATTTTAATCGCACTATCGTAGAATTGAAATGCCAAATCGAAACTTTATGATGGTCCATCTATGTATTGGCGTTCCGGCAAAGCCGTCGGGCTATCCGCAGCTACTCTTTTCTTAAAAAAACACCAATCAATCACCTGTAATAAAACGAATTGACCCCTGCCACCCAGCCCCTTTCAGGAGAGAGCGGAAGTGCGAACAAGTTTGAGTTACTTTCGGAAAAAATATCGGCTATTTTTTTGTTTTTGAAAGTATGCGGATAAGAGAATAGCTGACATCCGACTGATCCTGCATAGTTTTTTTTATTGGGGTCTCTCGCACCAATAATATATACTCGAATCCGATCTCATATTGAAACCCCTCAATATGAGAAGATAGAGGTATCCAATTTGCCGATTCGTCCAACTTATACATCATGTAGGAACGCTTTACACCTCCCACTGGATCCGTCACCATCTCTGTGTGCGAAGCAATCCACATATTCAACTCGCGGCTTTCATTCTCATCACTACAACTCAAACAGAAGGCACACACAGCGAATATAATCATTAAAAACTTGTGCATTTCCATAATCCAACTTCTAACTAATTTAATTATGAAGCAAATATAATGATCTTATTTTGATAATTCAAAAAAGACACTCCTTTGTTCTCAATAATTTCAAAACGATAAAATCATGGAAAAGAAGAAAATATTTTGTGTATGGGTAAGCTTGTTATTAATTTTTTACGAGCTGTAGTAGTGATGAATTAGGAGAAGTAAAGCAGAAAAAAGACTTTACTCCTCAGTATTCTGCTTTAGCAGAACATGCAGATTCATATCTTTCAAAAATAATAGACAAATACAAGAATGAGATTGATACAATCTATAACTATGAAGAAGACATGAATCCGGGCAATAATAAGTTTCTCGGATTTTTTATTTTCCGTAAAACTAAAAGTTTGATAATACGTTTTTTTCTCTTTTTTACTGTGAAGCTTCGGGGAGGTTTCTCGCTTCTTATGAAGTTGCCAAATCAAAATTAAGCACTGGGCGTTCCGACTAAGCCGTCGGGCTATCCGCACTCACTCTTTTTCTTTAAAAGAAAGTTTAAACAATCGCTACTATCCCTAACCCATTAGCCCCCCTTCAGGGGAGATCGGAAGGATGAACAAGTTTTTCAATTCAATCAAGATTGAACAGTAAAACCCATTCGTCCTAATTCGATACAAACATATCTCCGATTTCCATAACAACGACGGGTAAGCATCCGTTCCGGATCTGCTTACCGTCTCTGATATTTCAAACGAAAACAAGTTTGGGATTTCTAATATGGCATATTTGCAATATTATACACTTATTTTCGAGATAATATTTGATATATCATATATTATATTTATATTTGCAGTGAAATAAATAATATCATGTATGGGAGTATAATGGAGAATCGTAAGGAATCAGACAATATAGAAGATACAAATTCATCAATAAAAAAGAAATGAAATCATGTGGAAAGAAATGAGTAATCCAGCTATTCTCGTTGAGATAGGAAAACGATTAAAGGAGTATCGAATTCGTAATGATATGACACAAAAAGATGTCGCGGAGCATGCTGGGGTTGGCATTGATACAGTTCTTCGAGTGGAAAGGGGGGATAATATTTCATCTTTAAAGTTAATTGCCATATTAAGAAGCCTTGACATGCTTGAGAATCTGGATGAATTTATCCCGAAGCCGCCTGTCAGCCCTATTTTATACAAGAAACTAATGGGAAAACAACGATATAGAGTTAGAAAAAGATGATTGTTCATGTGAATTTCTTTGATAAGAATGTTGGAGCGCTGATGTGGGATTCTGAAAGAAGTGTTGCTCTTTTTCAATATAGTAAAGAGTTCCTTCGATCAAATATTGACATCGCACCGGTGATGATGCCACTGAATAAGAGTGGTGAAAATCATGTATATCAGTTTCTTAGGAATAGAAATGACTGTTTCTATGGATTACCGGGGTTAGTCGCAGATTCACTTCCGGATAAATTCGGAACAGAGATTATCAATGCCTGGTTCTCGTCGAAAGGTATGCCGGTCAATTATGTCTCTCCTCTTGATCGACTTTGCTATATCGGGAAAAGGGGGATGGGGGCATTGGAATTTGAACCGAATCGAACAATTAAGGAGTTAGATTCTTCATCAGAAATCCGTATTGATATACTGACGAGTTTATCAGACACTGTTTTTAGGGATAGAGCTAATTTTATGGATCTATTAATACAAGAAGATAAGGCTATCCTTGATATCTTGAAAATAGGAACTTCGGCCGGAGGTGCGAAACCAAAGGCAATTATCGCATACAATGACGTTACAAAACAAGTGCGATCCGGACAGGTTAAAGCTCCGGATGGATTTACCTATTGGTTGCTTAAATTTGACGGAACAACCTATTCAGAGCATGGCAACATTTCTAATAATCCTCGTGGTATAGGTAATATAGAATACGCGTATTACCGCATGGCGTTAGATTCAGGTATTCAGATGATGGAATCCCGCTTATTAACAGAAGGAGATTTTTGTCATTTCATGACAAAACGATTTGACAGAACAGATTCAGGTGAAAAGATACATGTACAATCGCTGGCTGGAATTGCTCATCTGGACAGAGATATACCACATTCGTATGAAGAGGCTTTCAGCGTCATGCGAAAAATGAATCTTCCGTATGGCCAACAGGAAGAGTTCTTTCGGAGAATGGTGTTTAATGTCGTTGCTCGTAATCATGATGATCATACGAAGAACCATAGTTTCCTTATGGATAAAGAGGGGAAATGGTCATTAGCTCCTGCCTATGACCTTTGTTATGCTTATTCTCCTGACGGCAGATGGACACAGGCACATCAAATGTCGATCAATGGGAAACGAGATGGATTTACTTTTAGTGATCTGGAAAAGACCGGCCAGTCAATGGGAATTAACCGCCCTCAATTAATTATTGAGAGTGTGGTAGATGTAGTTTCTCAATGGAGAAAATATGCGAAAGAAAGTGGTGTAAAATATGATCACATGAAGCAGATAGAGAACAACCTCATTTTACTTTCGCAAAAAAGAATTTCTAAAGGAACCAATATCGCTAATAGTGGACATAAAATAACGTGAGTTCGATCTAAGCGGGCATCCATCTTGAGCTATCCATAAGCTCCTGATAGAGGTTGATGGATGGTTTCTTTTCAAAAAAAGAGTAAGCTACCAAAGCCGATAACACAAATCTAAGATTTCGCCTTTATCGTTGATTATCAGATGCAGTTTGAAGCCATAGAACCAGCCGATAGCGTATTGTCCTTTCCGGATGATCCCTTTGAAAGTACGGTGTTGCTTTTCTCGCTTGATATGACAGCTGCGCAGAGTGGCGTGGAGTCAATGAATGAGATGCCGGTACATTTACCTAAGTAGAACATTTTAAGAAATATGGCCAGGGCGGTATGCAGGCTTTACGTTGCAGTTCAACGAAACGATTGTAGGAAACAATATGGGTAAACCCTTTCTTCATATATTTTTTGGAATAAAATATATAAAAGCTTCTCAGGTTCTTAAAAGCTCCGCTGTGGAAGAGTACCAATATCGTCATCACTTCGCTCTGGGAAAGCGTAAACTTGCGATTTCGTTTCCTCTTTTTGCCATCTTCAAGGGTGTGCTCTTTGATTACTTGGTCAAATGCTTTGTGCAACTCGTCGATCATGAAATAAATTTACTCATTCGAGTTTTACATTCGTGATACGCTTCGCTTAATTCTGTAATTTTATGCTCCGGAATCATAATGGGATTATTTTACAATAACGCTATATTTCAACACTATAAAGACACTAAATTTCCCATTATGTTCCAACTTTTTGGACCCTTTTCTTACATCGAACTCACGTTACAATAAATTTTCTCCCGTATATAAATTTACGTACATACGGATGCGCGTAAACTTATATACGTATATAAATTTTGCTGCGTCCGTATGTAAGTTTATGCCGCTCGGAGCGCGTTAAGAGAACCATAGGGCATTAACAAATTTACAGCACGCAACGCGGCGCAGCTTTCACCCGTTCATGCGTTTTCGCAGCTTTGCCTCGAACTGATAATTTTTCAGTCCCCAGTCGGGCGCAAGCAGCCATTCCTTCGGCGCCTGCGACACGTATCGTTCGATAACGATGTCGGAACGCAGACGGCGGCGAAAGGCGACGACCAAATCGATGTATTCGTCGACCGTAAACAGATGGAACCGCTCGGGGTGTGCTTCATACTCGCGCCCCATCGCCGTATGGCGGATTATCTGCAACTGATGCAGTTTAAGCGAGGTAATGGGCAAGGCCGAAAGCACATCGGCGTGACGCAGCATCTCGTCGCGACTCTCGCCGGGCAGACCGAGGATCAGGTGTGCGCCTACGGGAAGGCCTCGCGCATGGGTGCGGCGGATCGCATCTTCCGACTCGGCATGCGTATGTCCGCGGTTGATCCGCTGTAACGTACGGTCGAGCGTACTTTCGAGGCCGTATTCGATCATCACGTACGTCTCGCGGGCAAGACCGGCCAGATAGTCGAGTAACTCGTCCGGCATGCAATCCGGGCGCGTACCGATCACTACCCCGACTACATCGCGACAAGCCAAGGCTTCTTCGTACTTACGTCGCAATTCGTCCATCTCGCCGTACGTATTCGTGTACGCCTGAAAGTAGGCCAGATATTTCATCTCCGGATATTTGCGGGAGAAGAAACGTATGCCTTCGTCCATCTGCGCCGTGATGCTTTTCTCCGCGCGACAATAATCGGGGTTGAACGTCCGGTTGTTGCAGTACGTGCAACCACCCGTCCCCTTGCTCCCGTCGCGATTGGGACACGTAAAACCGGCATTCAACGAAATCTTCTGAACTTTAAAAGGAAAAGCGTGCATCAGGGTTGAATAAATCCTTACAGTTCTATGGCTAATAACTCCTTCCCTAACTGATGCAAGGCTTTCTCTATTCTCTTGCGTTGTGCCTCTCTCGGCTTCTTCAGACCGGTAGCATATTGATGCATGAGTTTTTGGTTGATCCCGGTCAACCGTTCAAAAGCAGGATTACTGAAAATCCCTTTGTAATATTGTAAAAGACTCTCGGTATCGAAACGGTAAATCAGTTCATACTCTTGATGGGCTAAGCCTTCTAAATAACCTATTTCTATATTCGTTTCTATGCTGTCTAAAACCGACTGTTTACATGCTTCTACACTATCCCCCATCCCTGTGATCGGGTAGTCTCCCTCTGCATAGGCGCCATAAGTGCCATCAGAAGCTCTTTCAATAATGATTTTTATTTTTTCCATAATCCTGCCTAATGATAAATGAAGCCGTTATTTCAATCCCAATCGTTTCCTTAATTTCTGCTCTAATCCTTTCCCCAATTCTTTTGTACCATGATTCGGAATAGTTTCCTGCCTCTCACCATTGCTCCAAATTTCATGGCTTCCTTTTCCCTGTCGTACAAAATACCATCCTTTTTCTTTGATCTCCCGTAAAAACTCATTGCATTTCATCGCGCAATTCTTTTATTTACTGAACGCCGCAAAGGTATATAAAAATATACTCAAAACCTCTTTTTTCCCAAAAACAAACTTCTTTCTTTATACGTGGCCAGAATGATGAAAAATGAAAAGTGAAAAGT
>NZ_JAUMYS010000084.1 GCF_030528505.1 Tannerella sp. | reverse complement strand
AAAAAATCCGATAGGCATAGAAAAAAATCCGATAAGCATCGGAACCGAAACTTATGCCTATCGGATTCTCTTCGGTCAGGCATACTATAAACTTGATGACCGTTTGGAGGGTTCTTATTTTCGGGTGAAAAGCGGAGACGATCAGAAAGGATAGCCGAGCGCCAGATGGAAACCGAGCGCATCTCTGAGGGAGGGAGCATTCAAATATCCGCGGCGGTTGGTCGAATAAGGGAAATGCAGTGCATAACCGATATCGAAGCGGAAAACGAGCACGCCCATGTTGTAACGGAAACCAACACCGGTACCGGTCGCGATATCGTTGAAGAAGTGCTTCCATTTGAGCTGACCGCCTGGACGTTCTTTATCGTTGCGCATCAGCCAAACATTACCCATGTCGAGGAAGAGCGCTCCGTCGAGGTCACCGACGAGTCGGAAGCGGTATTCGGCATTCGCCTCCAATTTGATATCACCGATTTGGTCGATATAAGCGTACGGATTGTCGCGGTCGGGGGCAAAACGTCCGGGACCTACGCTGCGAATCGTAAAGGCCCGGATGCTGTTTGCTCCGCCAACGTAAAACTGCTCGCTATACGGCGCCTGCATCGTGTTGCCGTAACTGTAAATCACGCCTCCGCCTGCACGGAAAGCAAGGCGGTGATTACGGTTGATATAATGATTGTAGCGAAGTTCGGTCGTTACCTTCAGAAATTGAGAGAACGGATTGCCCAGCAACCTTTTTTCGTCGTTGAACTTGCGTCCGAACAAGGCGTAGGCGCCGGAAAGCAAGTTGCCGGCCTCCGAGACGGAGAAACGCCACCACGTTTTACTTCGTTCTTCGCGCACGGAAGAGTTATCGAGCGTATACGAATATTCGATGGCAGGAATAAACTGATCCTGCAAACTCTGGCGCACCGAAGGGTTGAGAGAGACAATGCTGTCAAAACGCTGAGTCGTATTGAGCAAACGAGAGAATGTCAGCCGGACAGGAGTAAAGGTATGGCGACGTATCGGATTCGGCACAAACTCATAGGCAAGACTTCCTCCGAAAACGAGCTGCCGGAAGAAGTGCGCCCGGTTCAGTTGCGAAACCTGCATGTCAATACGTGTAGAAGCAGAGAAGTCGTACACTCCTACTCCGAAACGCGGCAGCACGAGGCGTGGAAACGTCAACGAGCCCTTTGCTCCCAATTCGTAGTTGTTGATAACCCCCGTATGGCCGGCTGCACGAGCGCCGGTCTGCCACTCGTACGACCCGAATACCGAAGCCGTCAGCGTCTCCCCGCCACCGAACATGTTGCGACGTGTGACGCCGAGCACAATGCCCGGGCCAGCGTAGTTGTTATCGTTCATTGTCGCCTTGATTTCAAAACGACTGTTGAACGGATAATCGTATGACGTATTGATACGCACATTCATCGTATCGGATGTATGAGACGAATCGGCCGGCACATATTGCATATCGGTATAACGGAAAATACCAAGCCTGTTCAGGGCAAGTTGTGTCTCGCTCTGTTTCTCGAGCGAGTAAAGATCACCCTGTACGACTTGCAGTTGTTTGTAAAGCACCGAAGGCTTCACGCGCAGCTTGTTCTCGTAATAAATCGTGAGTTCTTTATAAGACAGGCTATCGGTAGGCGGCTCGTTATCGTAGCCGCTCAAGTAAATGGAGATGTCTCCGATATACCATGGTCGCAGCAGTGTTTCCGGCAGCCCCTGTTTCAGCCCGACACGCAAATCGACCTTCTTCTCCCGCAACGACGAATCCGCCTGATAGATGATATACTCCGGACGGAAGAAATAATATCCGTTGTTGCGCATAATCGTAGCAATACGCTGACGCTCGGCTTCGAGCATCTCGACACTGAAACGGTCGCCCTTATGCAGGAGTCGCTCGGCGTCCTTCAGCTTCAGCAACGTATCTCCCCGGTTTTGCATGCGCCGGTAAACGATTGAATCGAGCGTATACGGTTCGTTGAGGGTAATTTCATAATGCACACCAGCCTTGAGAGAATCTTTTTTATTCGGTACGATCTCATACGATGCCGTTCCCGTAAAATATCCGTTTTCGCGCAACAGATTCTGCGCCACACGTGCTCGCGTAGCCGGCGCAACCGTCGAGATAAAGACCGGTTTTGCCGCCAGCCAGCGAAACATCCATTCGTGAAACGCTCCTTTCTTGTTCACATGCGCATTATACATCCAGAGCCCCAGCGGAAACGGGGTACGTGTCGACGAACTGCCCAGCAACGCATTGTTGGGCGGATATGCGAGCGCTTCCTCTACCTTACCCAATACCTCATCGGCTTCACGGGCATGTTCCCGGTCAGTTACCGTTATCCGTTCGATCCCCGTATATAACACTTCCCCCTTCGGCAAATTCTTCGTGGTTGAACACGCACATAATCCCCCCAGAAGAAGGCCTGCGATTCCTATCCTGATTCTACTATTCATTTTTTTCCTGTTCATCTTCCCATCGCTCTTCCGAATCGCTCTCCGGTTCGTTCCTGTCCGGATCATCTTCCCTGCGAATGGCCGGTTGTTTGCGGAAATCAAACAGATCCTTGAACCGTCTCGTCTTGCGACGGAAAATCATCTCTACCCCATTCTTCCGGATTTCTCCCTCAAACAAGTTCTCATAATCCTTCTGGCTAAACACGCGAATAAATCGGGAACCTTCAGTATCCAGCCGATATTCGACGGAAGCTTCATCGATATAAAATCGGTTTCCGGTCACCGGATCGTTCGTTGAGAACCGCATACCCAGCGTCGTGTACAGACGGTCGTTCATAAAACCTTTATAAAAACGTCCGAGATAATCAATTCTTCGGCCTTTTCCGTCGGTACCGTCATACGTATTTACGTCGAAAGAAAAAGGCACTTCTCCCAGCAGACTGCCCAACATATTGTTGATCTCGCGCTGCAACAAACTGCTCAAGGCAGCCCCAACATCCATTCGCTCTGTTCCTGTACCGTCACTGGCCAGATAAACACCCGTCACCAAAAGACTGATCGCCTGCTTGCTGCGTTCCTCCTCTCCCATCGCAGCCAGTTGGTTTTGTACCGTTCCGTTGTTCGGTGCCTCCAGAATAAATTTTAATGCCATCTTATCGAGCTCCTGCCGAACCTGAATGCCGGCATCGAAATCGACCATCTGCGACTGACCGTCCAGATTCACCGACGAACGCAATCGACTCGATGCCGTCAAGTTCAAGAACGGATTCATCGGATTGCCTCGCCATTCGACATAACTGCCGTCGCGAATCGTAAAATCGGTCAGCGGGATGACTGGAATACTGTATCGAACCAGCCCGTCCGATATATTATATCGTCCGTTCAACCTCATATCGCCCAGCGAAGTGTACTGGAACGACAAATCACCGCCTCCTTTAAGTTCGATGCGGTTCGATTGCTCGCCGCCCATATCGATCTTCAGACGAACAACCGGATCGATACGAATCGTCATGAGCATATCCATTCCCCCCACCGACGCGAGCGACTGAACCGTCTCGGTCGTGTGCAAGGTCTCGCCCCAACGACGACGCTTGGGTATCGTATCGGAGAAATACGTAAACGTAACCAGATCGGCAAAATTGTCGCGACTCTCCAGTTTCGACTCCGGAACTACATATGTCAGGTTCGTGCTGCCGAGCACATGCAGGTTTCCTCGCATGTACATAGTACGCAACGGTCCTTTCAAGGTGGCATTCAGATCGACAAGCATCTTACCGTAAATCATGCTTCCTGGCGCCTTGCGAGCGTCGAGCAACTGCATATTATTGGCAGTCATCCGCAGATCGACCGTTTCGTGCATCGGACGGCTGATATCAACGATTCCGTTCATGACAAACGGATTGTTTCCATTCGTATAAATCGCGTATTTACTAAAGCGCACTTTACTGTTTTTCACCTCTACCTTGCCCTCATCGAAACGCAATTCCGTTCCGGCTGCCGTCACATACGCAAACGCCGAATCCAATTGCAAATGACCGTTCCATAAAGGTCTTTTATTTGTTCCCGCCAAAGTCATTCGGCCGTTCAGCCATCCCCGCATACGCGCTGTTTCGCCCAGAAAAGGATTCAGCATTTTCAGCGGCATGCGGTCGAAGGTCATCGTTCCGTTGACCTGATGGTTTTTTACAGGGTGATAAAGAGCCGAGACTCTGGCAATCTCGGCCTGATTATGGAAGAAGTGCGCATCAAACTGGTGCTTGTCTTTGTCGAGCGGAAGATACACGCCGCTCAACAACAGCTCCCCCATGCTCCCTCCCTGATAAACGAAGTCGTCGACACTGGCATCGGCCGCAACCATAAACGATTTCTCCATCGGCACATAACGTAGTGCCACGTTAGCCAGTCCCCCCATAACTGGAATACCGGCAAAATGAGATACTTTTTCCAAATTGATCTGGCTGATTTCGACCGATAATTCGTCCATCTTTCCGCCGGTTTCCATGGAATGAATCCACAGGGACGCATTCTCCTCACCGGTTAGTTTCAGATTGGCCGATATATCTTTCAGATTGCGTATCTCCATGTAATTCTCCTTGTTGAGCGTAAACGGCATGAAAGCGAGTATAGGATTTTCGGGGAAGAATTCGAGACGGAAGCCTTCGGGTTGCTTGGTAGCACGGGCTCCTAATCGAAGCCCCGTCTCTCCGCGAACATTCCGGTAATACGCTTCAATATCAGCCGTTCCTGTTTGAAGTCCGCCTCGTACACCCGCCGTAAACGGTTCCTGCCGCCGAAATCTGTTTTTCGTCACATCGCAAGTGTAACGTAGACCGTCGATGGAGTCTTGCCAAATATTCAGACGTACCGTATCGACTTTGATCGTGTCTTTCATGAGCGAAAGCAACAATCCGTTTGCATTAAGCCCCTCCTGCGGGGATGTCGAAGCACGGAACAAAAAACGGTCGAAAGAAAGGTCATTCTCCTGCAGATAATTTTGCAACGGGTTATCATGTCCTGCCTCTACGTGTAAATCAAGTTCGGGCAACAAGGGCGTCAGATGCTGCAAATGCGCGACGGTATCTTTCTTTATTTGCTTCTGGAAATCATCCGCCACATCGGTCAGTTTGGCGATAAGGGTTTCCAAGTCGGTATTCCCCGTCAACACCACGCCAAGATCGCCCGCATGAAACGAGACGCGTGTCGTATCTTCGTTGCATGCCGCATGAAGCGTCATCGTTTTCGGCCTCACCTTCTGTTTCTCCATCGCCATTTCCCAGTTACCGAGGGTCAAGTCCAGCCGATGGCGTTTCTTTAAGTCTGTATCTATTTCCGAGAAAAGTTGAAACGAATTGGATAGCGGTTTTTCCGTTACGTTCAGTCCGTACAAATCCAATGTATCCATGTCGACAATCAACATCCCGGCGATTTTGTCTTTACGTACATTCCCGTCGAGTGTGACCGAGCCTTTTAGATACGGATATACACTTTTCAACTGAGCATTTGCCTGATGATTGCGGTAAGTACCTTCTACCGAAACACCTGAAATGTACCGATCTTTATATTGCAATTCCTTCAACTCTCCATCGAATGCAAGACGGGTCGCTTTCGAAAAAAAGTCCGTTCCTTTTCCCTCGGCGCGTAACGAAGCCGTCACCCGAAAGATCGAATCCTGAGGGAGAAAACGGATCAGATTCAGGCTGTCAATCATTAAATCGGCGGTATATTCTTTCCGAGAAGCATGATAGCTCCCCGAAAAACGAAGCTGCCCTTGCCTCTCGGAGAGCAACATGTCGGTCTGATAAACCCCACGAGCCAATGTCGCATCCATCTCCAGTCTCAAACTGTCGGGAATCCTGATGCGCCCGCCCGATAAAGCAGGCATCCATGGTTTCAGGAGTCGACTGTTTTGCAACTGCATCATCAGAGAAAGCTCTCCCGAACGATGCACCTCATCGTTCAGTCGTTCTGCCATACCGTGCGCGTCCAGCCGGAACGCTCCGGGCAAAGCGCCTTGGAACTGACGGATATGAAGCCTTTGCATATTTCCTTCGACAAGCCCTTGAAAAGTCAGAAGGGTGTCGGGATATTTCCCTTTGAGGAAAGCGGCCTCCTGGCCCATCACGGTGGACACGTCTCGCAGATCGACCGATGCCGTAAGTTCGGCCTGCAAACTTCCCCGTGGCTCTTTCGACAGGGAGTTCCACGGTACCATCGCCCGCAGTTCCACCAGCGAACGAGGCAGCCGTAATTCGCAATATGGGACGGACAATGCGTGGCTGTCGCTCCGTAGCTTGCCTGTAAACGAGGTGACCAGTAAGCCCGAACGCTCGTTCATCGAGCAAGCCCGGATATGTGCCCGAATATCCTGCTCGCGGTAAAAGACCGAATCCAGTTCCAGATTGATTTGAGAAAGAACCAAATGAGACGGATCTAACCCTTCGGCAGGCGGCTGGTCATTGGCATCGTAAGCGACGAATCCATCCGACAAATCCAGCTTCGCCAGCACATACTGTCCTTCTCCCAAATCGACGTTGCCCTCTGTGAGTATCGCTTCTCCGATGGTGGTCTCTAAACGGAGGGAATCTGCCGGCATCCGTAACCGAAACGCAATCTGTCGGAGACGAAGGCGGTTAGCCAGAATGGTCCAATTGATTTGCGTCTCGGTCGTATCCGGTGACGATAAAAGGGAGTCGATTTGCAACGTTATGTCGGCATCAGCAATTGAAAGCTGGCTTAACATAGCTTTTTCTTTCGACAGATATACCCGTCCCCCATAGGTCATAAGCTGGCCGATACGCCCTTCAAGGTGCATGCCTTCGAACCATTGTTTCGTACGGACGGATACATCCGTTATCAATACAGACGACACCCATACTTCCTTATCGAGCAATGGCAACGGACGAATTTTTACGGACACTTCACCGACAGACAACAACGTGTCTTGCGATGCATCTTGTACCGAAACCTTTTGTAGTGTCAGATTCAATGGATACGACAGCAAGATACGACCTACTCCGATCTTCATCCCCAGCGCATCGGAAGCGTACTGCGTTACATGCTTCAAGGCGAAGTTTTGAACAGCAGGAACATACAAGAGCAACGAGATAATCGACACCAGCAATACGGGGGTCAGCAACAGCCAGGCAATGCCTCTCAGCCATTTTTTCGCGCCTTTGTTCTTGTGCTCTGTTTTCGTCTCCATCCTTTAAAACTCTGCAAAAATACATGGAAAAAACAGATTTTCATAGGAAGCATCACTGTTTTTCCGTCGTAAAATCGTAATTTTGCATCCGCTATTAAAAAAACAAATGATACGAGGAAAAGTTATAACCGTAGTCATGCCGGCCTATAATGCCGAACAAACGTTACGACAAACCTATGCAGAAATCCCTTTCGATATTGTCGATCACGTGGTGTTGGTCGATGACGCCAGCTCGGATCGTACGTCCGAGGTGGCTCGCGAGTTAGGTATACGACACGTCATCAAACACGAAAAAAACAAAGGCTACGGAGGCAATCAGAAAACGTGTTACGATAAAGCGCTTGAGATCGGTTCCGATATCGTGGTGATGCTGCACCCTGATTACCAGTACACGCCGCTTCTGCTGACGTCCATCTGTTTCATGATTGCCAACGGACTGTATCCCGTCGTCATTGCTTCGCGTATCCTCGGAAAAGGCGCTCTTGCGGGCGGAATGCCGGTTTATAAATACGTGGCCAACCGCTTTCTGACCCTCACGCAAAACTTGCTGATGGGACAGAAACTGAGCGAATATCATACGGGTTACCGGGCTTTTACGAAAGAAGTACTGCAGGCTATTCCGTATAGGAACAATTCGGACGATTTTGTTTTCGACAACCAGATGCTGGCTCAGATTTTCTATCAGGGTTTCAGCATTGGCGAAGTCAGTTGTCCGACCAGATACTTTGAGGAGGCTTCGTCCATTAACCTGCGGCGAAGCATCACGTATGGCTGGGGCGTATTGGGCGTATCGCTCGCTTACCGCCTCCAAAAGATGCGACTTGCCAATTTTAAACTATTCAGACCTTGAATGATGAACAGAAAAAAAAGCCTCAAACAGACCAAGGCACACCAACACGAAAATAAGACGCACGAGCCTCGTCCGACTCAGGGAGCATACACCCGACTCAACCGTTTTTTTGAACGGCACGAACATACCTTTTTTATCGTTTCAATGATTTTGGGTGCGTTGCTGAGCATCCTGCTGTTCGATATCAAAGTCAGCCTCAGCGGCGACGACTGCGACTATATCGTAAACGCCCAAAATTTCTGGCGAGACTTCCGATTTCCGGGATTCCGCGGACCGCTGTATCCGATTGTTCTGTCTCCGTTCGTCGGGGTGTTCGGCATCAAGCTGATCCTGCTTAAATCGCTGTCTGCCGTTTTTATCCTGCTCTCACTCTGGCTCACGTATAAAAGTTTTCGGGGCATCGTTCCGGCGGTTGTCCTGATGCCCGCTCTGTTGCTTACGAGTCTTTGCTCGTTCGTCTTCTTCTATGCAAGCCATACGTACAGCGAACCGATGTTTATGCTGACTCAAGCACTTTTTCTCTACTTTTTTTCCAATTATTTTCTGCGTAACAGCGATGCGTCCTACACGCTGAAAACAGACTGGAAAAAATATCTTATCCTCGGTGTGCTGGCTTTGTGTATGGGGCTTACACGCAGCATCGGATATGCTGTTATTGGGGCTGTGGCTCTCTTTTTTATGGTAAAGCTACGGTGGAAAGACCTGCTGTATACGGTTGTTGCCGCTGTGCTTGTCTTCGCGGCGTTCCAACTCTTCAAGACCATCGTTTGGCCGGATGCCGGTAGCGCTTACGATATCCGGAACTATTTAGCGAAAGACTACTACGCTCCGAATCAAGGGATGGAAGATTTAGCCGGTTTCATGAGTCGTTTTCTGATCAATTCGCAAATCTACCTTTCCGCTTTCTTGTGTCAGATGATGGGACTCGTCCGCGAAACACCCAGCAACCTGCCCGAAGCAGATGTATGGCGCACGGTGATCATATACCTGCTCTATTTTGCGGGACTTGTCGTTGTGTTCAGACGGAACATGGCACTACTCTTCGTGGGAATCTACATCGGCGTGATGAACTTCGCGAGCTTCGTACTGCTCCAAATCATCTGGGGACAAGACCGACTAATCATGATTTATTATCCGTTGATCCTTCTGTTCCTGCTCGGAGGACTGTGCTACCTGTTTCAGTCTAAACCGCTGAGGAAATTTTTCTTTATCTACCCGGTGTTATTACTTGTCGTATGCGGAGGTACACTCATCATATCGAAGAATCGGGTGGCGCGTAACATCCCCGTCTTGCAACAGAATATGCTTGGCGAAACGCTTTACGGCCTCACGCCCGACTGGCAAAATTTTATCAAGGCAAGCCAGTGGGCAGCCCACAATCTGGAGAAAGATGCCGTTATCGTCAGCCGCAAAGCGTCGATCTCAAAAATTTATGCCGACCGTGATTTCACAGGATTACCGGCGACATTGACCGTTCCGCTCGACACGTTGGAGGATCTGAAAAATAATGGAAAAACACCGTTTGTCGTTGTCATCGATAAACGAGCGCTATATGGAGAACAGCTTCAATACGTCATAACGTCCATGGTTCCTGTAAATATCGGTGGAAGAGAAGTAAATCAGATGGGCCTTTATATGGTGACCGACAGCTTAGAAGATCATACTGCGGAAATGCTGAGCAATGCGGGGATGGCGTACACAAACGACCTGGAAGATTTTATACGGAAGTGCCGAAACACTGATCAGGCTACCCTGCGCATCTATGATCCGGATATGATGAATCGCTACCTTGTGGAAAGAGGTATAGACTATCTGCTATTGCCCCAACTCCGTTCCGACCCGACACAAAACAATGGACTTTACATCAACAATATACATCGATATGTATGGTTCATCTCCCATAAGTATGAAGGACGGTTTCAGACCGTCAAAACGTTTGGCACGTCAGAGCCATGCGAAATCGTAAAATTTATTCATTAAAAAGAACAAAAACAGCATGTTTAGAATCGGTTGTCATTTATCGGCCTCCAAAGGATTTCTGGCCATGGGCAAAGAAGCCGTAAGTATCGGAGCCAATACATTCCAGTTTTTCACCCGTAACCCGAGGGGAGGAACGGCCAAACCTATCGACGAGAAAGACGTGGAAGCCTTCCTAAAATTGGCGCAGGAGCACGATATTTCCTCCATCGTGGCACACGCGCCCTATACCCTGAATGCCTGCGCTGCCGACGCCGGCATTCGAAAATTTGCCACGGAAACCATGGCCGACGATCTGCGACGGATGGAATACGTACCCGGAAACTTCTACAACTTCCATCCCGGAAGCCATGTAAAACAGGGCGTAGAGACCGGCATCGACTACATTGTCGAGATGCTGAACCGGATCCTGAAGCCGGAACAACGTACAACCGTCCTGCTGGAGACGATGGCCGGCAAAGGAAGCGAAATAGGCCGGTCGTTCGAAGAGCTGCGCGCCATCATCGACCGGGTCGAACTGGAGCATCTTTTGGGGGTATGTCTCGACACATGCCACATTTTCGACGGCGGATACGACATCATCCATCAGCTTGATGAGGTGATAGACGAATTCGACCGAATCATCGGACTGGACAGACTGCGCGCCATTCACCTAAACGACAGCCTCAACCCGATGGGCAGCCACAAAGACCGCCATGCCAAAATCGGAGAAGGCAATATCGGCCTCGAAGCGATCACCCGTATCATCAATCATCCGGCCCTGCGAGATTTGCCATTCAACCTTGAAACGCCGAACGAATTAGAGGGCTATGCGGCGGAGATCAAGCTGCTGAAATCGCTGCGAAAAGACTGAAATCAAGAGTGATGAAACGTACGCTTTATCTCTTGTCCGGGATACTGATCCTGCTATCCGCTGCAATTACAGGAGGAAGTTTTTACATGCTCGGCTATTCGCTCCGTCCGTCCGATAACTCGGGAAAAGATACGGAGGGATCGTATGCGTACATGTTCACCGAATATCCGTTCATCAAACCTTGGGCTGACAGCCTGAAACAGACCGGCGCCTTGCGCGATACGTTTATCTTCCACAACGGGGTCCGCCTTCATGCGCTTTATGCGCAAGCGCCCGAACCGACCCGGCGCACTGCGTTGATCGTTCACGGATACACCGATAGTTCCGTGCGGATGTTGATGATCGGCTATCTTTATCATCACGACCTTGGCTTCAATATCCTGTTGCCCGATTTATACGGCGGAGGAGAAAGCGAAGGAGAGCATATCCGTATGGGATGGCTCGACAGGCACGACGTGATGCGTTGGGCGGAAGCAGCGCATTCCACGTTCGGAGACTCGGCACAGATCGTTGTGCACGGCATCTCAATGGGAGCTGCAACGGCGATGATGATGGCCGGTGATCCGCAACCCGACTACGTGCGCTGTTTTGTTGAAGATTGCGGATATACGAGCGTCTGGGACGAATTTTCGAAAGAATTGAAGGTCGGTTTCGGACTGCCCGAAATGCCTTTGTTATATGCGACGAGCCTGCTGTGTAAATGGCGTTACGGGTGGGACTTCCGCGAAGCCTCCGCACTGAAACAGATCGAAAAAAGCCGACACCCGATCTTCTTTATCCACGGCGACGCGGACGATTATGTGCCCACGTGGATGGTTTATACACTCTACGAAGCGAAAAAACAAGGCGATAAAGAGCTGTGGATCGTACCCGGCGCCGCCCATGCCGTCTCTTATCGAGACAACCGCGAGGAATATACCCAACGGGTTAGTGCATTTGTCGGGAAATATCTTTGACAGCAGCAGCGATTACAGCATTTAGAAAAGCTGCTGATCTTCTTATAAATATATGGATAAAATATCGGAGAATGTCGAGGCTGTCGGACCTATGCCCGGTTTTACGACCTTTTTTTCTTCATGAATTTCATTTTTTCAAAAAATATTTCCTACCTTTGCACCTGCAAATGCCCAGATGGCGGAATCGGTAGACGCGCTGGTCTCAAACACCAGTGGAGTAACATCCATCCCGGTTCGACCCCGGGTCTGGGTACAAAGAAGGCGGTGTGTCATAATGCACGATGCACTTTCTTTTTTATTCATTACTATACAACTCGGTTCATTATC
>NZ_JAUMYS010000083.1 GCF_030528505.1 Tannerella sp. | reverse complement strand
GGGATTGGGCAGCAATGTAAGCAAACTCACAAAATACGTTTTAGAGGAAAGGTATAAAAAAATCAATCTCTTTTTGAAGTCTGTAATGCTATAAGGATATACTATTACTTCTTTTACAGTTTTTTTGTTTCGGTAGAAATCAGTAGGAACGAAAACCATTTTTTTAATCGTTATATTATTGCTAAAACAAGAAAAAATTCCAATTAAGGAGCGTTTTTATATTTCTACACATAACCCCCGAAAAAAGGGCGAAATATATTTCGCCCCAAAACCCAACACCCAAAACCTAACACCCCTCAAACAAACTGCATATCTACTATTTTACTACCTTTGTAACATGAAAAAATATTTTATATTCATCTTGCTTCTTCTTTGCGGGTGGTCGCTGGCGGCACAAACCGAGACTTCGGGTAGAAGCGACCTTTACCGACATACGCCCGAAAAGCAGACCCGGCTGATACATACGTGTCTGAAAGTCGGGTTCGATTTCAACAAGCGGACGATGGAGGGCGAAGCCCGTATCACGGCTGCTCCGCATTTCTACCCCGCCGACCGCCTGAGGCTCGATGCCAAAGCAATGCGGATACATGAGGTAGCCATCGTACAAGCGGAGGAACGGAAACCGCTTCGCTATCTGTACCGGAACGACTCGCTGAATATTGAACTGGACAGAACCTACCGCCGCGACGAAAACTATACCGTTTACATCCGCTACACGGCACAACCCGAAGAGGTCGCCTATAAAGGCAAGCGTACCTTCTCCGATACCAAGGGGCTTTATTTTATCGACCCCGACGGAGAAGACCCCGAACGCCCCACGCAGGTCTGGACGCAGGGACAGACGGAGTATGCCTCCTGCTGGTTCCCGACCATCGACAAGCCCAATCAGAAAAGCACACAGGAGGTTTACATCACCGTGCCCGACCGTTACCGCAGCCTCTCGAACGGACTGCTGCAAGGCTCCGAACGGCACGACGACGGTACTCGTACCGACCACTGGGTGATGAAACATCCGCACGCTCCCTATCTCTTTTTCGCGGCGGCGGGCGAGTTTGCCGTCGTAAGCGACAGGCCCTGGCGGGGTAAGGTAGCCATCGACTATTACGTGGAAAAGGGCGATGAAGAGGCGGCAAAACAGGTGTTCGGAGAGACTGCGGAGATGCTTGAGTTTTTCTCGCAGACCTTTCGCTACGACTTTCCCTGGGAAAAATACGCTCAAATCGTGGTTCGCGATTTCATTGCCGGCGGCATGGAAAACACCACCGCCGTCGTTCATGCCGAATCGGCGATGCAACCGATAGAAGTTTTGGCCGACCGCAACTACTGGGAGTCGGTCATCGCCCACGAAGCGGCTCACCACTGGTTCGGCAATCTGGTAACGAACGAGAGCTGGGCGAATCTCATTGTTAACGAAGCCTTTGCCAACTACGCCGAATACCTCTGGAAGGAATACAAACACGGTCGCGACGAAGCCGATTTTCACCGCACCGAGAAACTCGACGAATACTACGCCCACGCCGGCGATTTCGACAAGCCTGCCGTACGCTTCGGATACGAAGACCGGGAAGATATGTTCGACAAGGTTTCCTACAATAAAGCGGGGGCTGTGCTGCACATGCTTCGCGATTATCTGGGCGACGAAGCCTTTTTCGAGGCGGTCGGGCTTTTTCTCCGCCGGCATGAGTTCGGCACAGCCGAAGTCCACGACCTCCGCCGTGCCTTCGAGGAGGTAAGCGGAAAAGACCTCAACTGGTTCTTCAATCAGTGGTTCTTCGGCAGCGGACATCCCACGGTCGAAGCATCGACCTGCTACGACGCCGAAAGCAAGACCCTCAGCCTCCACATCCGCCAGACGCAGCACAACTGCGGTTTCTTCGAGTTTCCGCTCGAAATAGACCTCTACGAAGGCGACCGCCCACGGCGCCACAACGTATGGGTATCGGCCGTGGAAGAAAACGTCTTCACCTTCGCTGCCGAAAAGCGCCCTTCGCTCACCGACATCAATCCGAGAGGCGTTATTCTGATGAACAAAGGATATGAAAAGTCGGCCGAGGAATACCGCTTCCAATACCGTCATGCCAAGGATTTCAAAAGCCGATACCAGGCCGTTTTGTTTGCGGCCGACCATGCCGGTAAAGATATTTTGCTGTCTGCCGTTCACGACCCCTGCTACCACATACGGATTAAAGCCTTGTCGGAGCTTCCGGTCGAGGAGCTTAGCCGGAAGGAGTTGGACATGGTGGCAAAAATCGCAACCTCCGATCCGAAGAACCTCGTCAGGTCGGCCGCGATGTGGACGCTGGCCGCTACGCGCGACAAACGCTACCTGCCCCTCTTCGAAAGAGGCTTGAAGACACATTCCGCATCGGTCAGAAACGCCGCGCTGAACGGCATCGCCCAAACCGTGCCCGAGCGGGCGAAAAACTTCCTCTTGGCGTCGAAGCCCGAAGAACTTCTCGGAGACCAACTTCTCGGGCTGCTTTCGGTCATCGTCCGCCACCGCATGGACAAGTACCTGCCACAGCTGATGACCTACCTGATTTATTACCCCTTCACGGAGGAAGACAATCCGGAGCAGGCTCTCCTCCGCCGCCGGGGCTACGAGTGGGCCATGTCGCTCGACGATGCGGCCTTGGTCGAGAAAACCGTGCAGCGCTTCCGGGAGATGAAACCCTACCTCGACGGCGACGACGAAACGCAAAGAGGCATTCTCGAAGTCCTCGAAAACGGCCTGCGCATCAAGAGAGGACTGCCCCAAACGCCATCGGTACGGCAACAAACCGACCTGCTCCTCCGGACAATCGAAGAGATGAAACCATGATGCCTGCGGAGAAATCCGGCAGGTATATACATTGGCAGGTAAATGGATATAACAGCAAATCAATAGCTCTTTTTAGCTGTTCTTTTTATAGCTTCGGATAGCCCAGATATTGAAAACGGTTGCGAAGCCGCACAGCACGAAAAACGGTTGTATCAGTTCGGTAAATGAGCTGCCTTTCAGGTAAACAGCCCGCATCACCGCAACAAAGTATTTCAACGGATTGAACGCCGCAATCATCTGTGCCCACGGTGGCATGGAAGCGACAGGAGTGAACAGGCCGCTCATCAGAATAAATACCATCATAAAGAAATACATCACGAACATAGCTTGTTGCATCGTCTCGGAATAGTTTGAAATCACAAGCCCTATACCCGACACGACTCCAATATAAACGATTGCAAAAACATAGATTGTCAACAGGCTACCTGCCGGAAAAATTCCGTACACCCATGCGGCCAGCACCATACATAGCGACAACACAAAGAGACCGATTGTCCAGTAAGGGATCATCTTGGCCGCTACAAAGGCCATCCGTCCGACCGGCGAAACATTGAGCTGTTCGATGGTGCCCGCCTCTTTTTCTCCGACGATATTCAGGGCCGGAAGAAAGCCGGTGAGCATCGTGAGCAACATCACCATCAGTGCCGGCACCATAAAAACCTTGTAATCCAGACGCGGATTGAATCGATATCGTGTCACGACATCGAATGTTTCGACGGGTAGAAGCGTGATATCGGTTCCGGTACCATAACTCTCCCTTAGTTCGGCCGAATAGTCGTTCAGTATGCTTGTCAGATAAAAGGCCCCCAGACTGCCCTGTGTTCCGTTGACGGCATTGGCCGAAATCATCGCTTCGTCGTGTCCTTCGCCGATAATATGTTTTTCGAACCCCGAAGGAATCTCCAAAATCATATCCGTTTCGCCCGACTCAATGCCATTCATTGCAGCAGAATAAGTCGGTGAAACATCGGTCAATCTAAAATAGCCGGAAGCTGTTGCTTTGGCAATTAACTTTTGCGAAACGGGACTTCGATCGTTATCTACCACCGCCAGTCTGATGTCTTTGATCTCCTGATTGGCTGCCCATGGCATGATCAGAATCACCGTCAGAGGCATCACAAGAATCAGTTTCGGCAGGAAAGCATTCCGGAAAAACTGCTTCCACTCTTTTTCGATTAAATATTTCAACATCATGCTCTCAATTCAGACGGGTTTTAAATTGTTTCAAACTCAATGCAACGAAGACCGAAGCCATAGCCGTGAGGATGGCGATCTCTTTCAGCACAAAGCGCAGTCCGACGCCCTGTATCATGATTTTCTTCACGGCTTGGATGTACCAGCGGGCAGGCACGGCAGCCGAGAGCCACTGTAACATATCAGGCATGCTCGACACAGGAAAAATCATACCCGAAAGCAACATAACGGGCATCATCATCCCCATACCCGAAGCCAGCATAGCTGCGGTCTGATTATCAACAAGACCGGAGATGAACAGTCCGACCGACAGGGAGAGGAAGATGAAGAGCAGAGAAACTGCGCTAAGCAACAGCAGACTACCGGCTATTGGCACGTGTAATACGAAAACAGACAGAAGCAAGATGGTAGCAAGATTCAGTATAGACAACACGAAGTAAGGCACGATCTTCGCTAAAATGATATAAGCCGGTTTCATCGGCGAAGCAAGCAGCAGTTCCATCGTACCCGTTTCTTTTTCCCGAACGATGGCAATGGATGTCATCATCCCGCAGATAAGTGTCAAAATCATTCCCATGATGCCGGGCACAAAGTAAAAGACGCTTTTGGCCTGTGGATTATAAAGCATCTTCACCTGTGCGGTAATCCGACAGGGAATGCGGTACTCTCCGGCCAATTCCTGTTGGTGCATATAGAGTATCTGCTGCGCATAGCCGCTCATCATCGAAGCTTGGTTGGGCTCGGTGCCGTCTATGATCAGTTGCACAGAAGCTTCACCCGTATGACGCAGGTTTTCGGCAAAGCATTCGCCAAAAACAAGCACTAAATCGGCATCTCCACGTTTAAAAACATCATCGATCTCATGCGGAAACATTAATTCTTCGGAAAGGACGAAATGTTCGCTCGCCTGAAAACGTTCTTTGATGTGTTGCGTAACCTTATCGTGCGACGGATCGAAAACGGCAAGACGCGCATTCTTTACTTCCGTTGTGATAGCAAAACCGAACAACAGAATCTGCATGACAGGAATCCCAAGCAAAATCAAGACGGTGCGCCTGTCGCGAAAAATATGGTAAAACTCTTTTTTAACGAATGATACAAACTGTTCCATAACTTTGTCAGTCTCCCGGTCGTGTTGCTTCGCGCGCCAAACGATCAAACACCTCATCCATCGTCGATGCGCCAAATTGTTTTTTCAGATTGCTCGGGCTGTCTAAAACCCTGATGCGTCCGTCGACCATGATCGATACCCGGTCGCAGTATTCAGCCTCGTCCATGTAGTGTGTCGTCACGAACACGGTGATTCCTCTTGCGGCTGCCTGATAAATCAGCTCCCAGAAGCGCCGGCGGGTGATGGGATCGACCCCTCCCGTCGGTTCGTCAAGAAAGACCACTTTCGGCTCGTGGAAAACGGCCACGGAAAAAGAGAGTTTTTGCTTCCATCCTAAGGGTAAGGCTTTGACAAGCGTGTTGCGTTCGCTCTCAAACCCCAGTTCGTGCAGGATGTTCTCCGTCTTTGCGGCAATTTCACGGTCTTTCATTCCGTAAATACCGCCAAAGAGTCGCAGATTTTCCCACACTTTCAAGTCTTCGTATAACGAAAATCGCTGACTCATATATCCGATGCGCCGTTTCACCTCTTCAGCTTGTTTACAGATATCCAATCCTGCAACGGAACCTCGCCCCGACGTCGGACAGCTCAATCCGCACAGCATTCGCATCGCCGTTGTCTTGCCCGCGCCGTTGGCTCCCAGAAAACCGAAAACCTCCCCCTCACTGACGGTAAACGAGATACGATCGACGGCCGTAAACGTTCCGAATTGCTTCGTTAGCCCCTCAGCTATAATCACTTCTTTCTTCATGCTCCCTCCTTTTCGCCGAGTATATCCATAAAACAATCTTCAACCGAAGGAGAGAGCGGAGTCATTTCAATATCCGCGTGTCCTTTTTCATTCAGGTAATGCAGCAATTCGTTCGGTGTACAGTCTGTGCGTAACGTGATATGGCAATTTTCCCCGAACGAGAAAGCCGACCGCACGCCACGATACGCCCGTAGCTCGTTCAGCAGACGATACATGCCTTTCGATGAACGGAGAGCAAACAGCGTGTGTGGGTATCCGGCCATGATACCTTCGGGAGTATCTACCCGCAGAAAGCGCCCCTCCTGCATCAGGGCGATCCGGTCGCAACGCTTCGCTTCGTCCATGTAAGGCGTAGAGACAAGAATCGCAATTCCTTGTGATTTGAGCCTGAAGAGCATCTCCCAGAACTCTTTACGCGAAATAGGGTCTACACCTGTGGTAGGTTCGTCGAGCAGTAACACATCCGGCTTATGTATTAAGGCGCAACTCAGTGCCAGCTTCTGTTTCATGCCGCCCGACAGTTTGCCGGCTCGTCGTTTCTTGAAAGGCTCGATCTGCCGGTAGATGTCCGCGATCAGGGGGTAGTTTGCCTGTACCGTTGTATGAAAGACGGTGGCGAAAAAGTTCAGGTTTTCTTCGACCGTAAGGTCTTGATAGAGCGAGAACCTCCCGGGCATATAACCGATGATGCGGCGTATGGCGCGATATTCCTTCACGGCATCGTATCCGCCGACGATGGCATTTCCGTTGTCGGGAAGCAGGAGCGTCGCCAAGATACGAAAAAGGGTCGTCTTACCGGCTCCGTCGGGCCCGATGATGCCGTAGATTTCACCCAGCTCTACTTCGAAGCTCACATCGTGCAGTGACGTTACGTGCCCATACTTTTTACCGAGATGATGTACGGAGACGGCTTTCATAGTCCGGTTTTTATTGGCGCATCTCCCCTCTCGTCCGTATCGATGCGGATTTCGCCGTACATACCCCGTTTAATAGCCCCATCGTTCCGGACTGCAACCTTTACGGCATACACCAAATTAGCACGTTCGTCTCTTGTGCGGATTGTTTTCGGCGTAAATTCGGCCTTGTCCGAAATCCAATTGATTGTTCCGGTATATTTTTTCCGCTCCGAAGCTCCCCGGTCGACGTACACACTTACTTTTTGTCCGATACGGAGCAGGGTGAGTTGGTCGGCGGTGATATAGACTCGCAATATCATGTTTTCGAGGTCTCCGACTTTCAGAAGCGGCCGTCCCTGTACGGCGAGTTCTCCCGGCTCGGCGTATCGCGTCAGCACCGTACCATCTATCGGACTGGATACAAAGCTTTTCCCGATCCGGTCGTCAATCTGCGCAATCTGTGCTCTTAATCCCATACTCTCCCCCTCGATGCTTCGGTTTCCGTTAGTCAGCGCGTCTTTCTGAGCTGCGAGTTGTTTTTCGAGCACGGCAATGTGGGCGTCAATGTCGTCAAGCGTCTTCGGAGCAGCGGCTTGTGCTTCGACTAAGCTTGCGTATCGTTCATATTCCTTCTTTTGTGTAGCGATCTGCTGCCTGAGTGAGGCGATCTGGCGGGGAATATCGTGTCGCCGGCTTTCGATGGCCGTCAAGCCCGCTGTCAGTTGCAGCTTTTGCAGATATAACCGGGTCGTATCGATCCGTCCGAGAGGCTCATGCGCCTTGACATCTTCTCCCTCACGGGCTGTTAAGCTCAGCAACTCGCCTGTTTCCTTAGCCGAAATCAGCACCTCAGTTGCCTCGAATACACCCGAAGCATCATAGTCTTCGTCTTTATTGCCGCAAGCCACGACAATCAGGGCTATCGCGATAATGATCAGTCTCTTTCGTTGCATATATTTTTGTATTAAAGGGTTATTCATTCGCATATCCGGCGGTAAATTCAAGTTCGTAAAGAGCTTGCAACATGGTAATCTCATGCCGGATTTTGTCCTGTATGGCCATCTGTTCGGCATGGAGGTCTCTCATGAATTCGGTGACCGATAAGGTGCCGTTAGTCATTTTAGCTTCGGAAGCCTTCCGGATGGCCGTTTTCAGGCGGATCATCCCGTCATCGTATTTCAGTTGTTCGGTATACCGTTCCATCTCTTTATTTTTACGGATCATATCCAGACGGGTATTGAACAGGAACAGTTCGCGTTGTAGCTCCGTTTGTTCGATATGGTTGCGAATCAGTTTACGCCGGTTTTTCAGCGTGTAAAAACGACCGATACTCCATTCGAATTTCACGCCGACCACGTAATACGGAACAAATCGGTTTTCCAGCATATTCAGTCCGGGCTTTCCGTATCCGCCTGTTGCAAACAGCGCGAATTTGGGAAATAGTCCGGCCGTAGCAATCGCATTTTCGGTTTCGTAATGTTTGATTTGTGCGTCATACAGCGACAATTCGGGACGACTAACGGCTGTCGGAACGGCGGGTAGAATTGTCGGCCTGACAAAATCAGTCGTTTCATTGATAGCCATTCCCGTCAAATTCGCCAAGACAGCGATACAGGCGGCGCGAGCATAGGCAAGCTCCGTAGCGTGTTGCTTCGCTTTCAGCTGTTCCACACGCACGACATGGAGGTCTCTTTCTTCGGCTATACCATGCTGTACACAGGCCTGGACGCGTTGATCGTTTCGTGCCAGTTCTTCCTGTAATAACTTATTTTGTTGCAGGCCGGCATCTGCCAGCAAAACTCCGAAAAAAGCGGTATTGACTTGCTGGTATAACGCATAAAGTCCAACCGCTACACGCCTCTTCTCCACCTGCGCAGCCGTGCGTACACGTTCTTTTCCCGACTTTATTTCGCCTCCGTCCCAAAGCACCTGCATCGCATCGAGCGTAAGCGCATACTGATCTTTGCTGAGCACCGGAATATCTACCCCCGGTATTCCCCATTGCGACACATCGAACGGAAGACGGGTGACGTCCGAACGGTATGAAGCGCTACCCGAAAGCTTCACCTGCGGCAAGTAGCCTTTTCCGGTATTGGCCAGCCGGTATGCTTCGGCCTCCTCGATCCGCACGTATTGCTTGATCAGCGGATAATGCTCCTGCGCTCGCCGCTGGCATTCTTCTATCGTAACCTGAGCGAAACCACAAAGGCCGTTCGTCAGTATCAGGATCGCCATAATCATCTTGTTTTTCATACCCATGATATTAATCGATTTATTTAATCAATCAGTTAATTTACATATAAAATAAAAGGACTGACCGTGAGAACCGGAGTTCGGATCAATCCTTCGACAACTTAATTCTTCAAACGGGCTAAGATCGTGCGCGACACTTCTTCTTTCCGCTGGTCGAGCAGCGTGTGAAATTCTTCTTCCGACAATTCCCACACATTTCGGAAGATGGGCGCAATAAGAAACGGAGCGATATTCAATGATAAGACGGTAAAAAGCAAGTCTATCGTCGAGATTGGGCGGATTGTTCCTTTCTCGATTTCTTTTTTCAGTTCCGCTTCCATCGGGATAATCACCGTTTGTAATGCTTTCTTGAATTTATTAATCAGAAACGTAATATTTTCGAACGAATTGTTCAATCCTTCGTTAAGCGAGAACGCCGGAAGTTGCGGATTCTGTTTCAAGAACTCGAAATGTACACTGATCAGGTTCAGGATTTTTTCTTCAAACGGAATATCGGACGAGGTGGTGATTAGCAAATTCGATAGCATCTGCTCGATCTTCTCTTCATAAATCTTTTCGAAAAGCTGTTCTTTCGTCCGATAGTAATAATGTACAAGAGCCTGATTACAGCCTGCCTCTTGGGCAATCTGCATCATCTTGGTCCGGACAAATCCCTGTTCCAAAAACAGTTTCTCGGCTGCTTTCAGAATCTTATATTCCATGTTTTCTTCTTTTGCCCTCATATTAATCAAACAATTTAATCGCAAAATTAAACTGAAAAATGAATCCGGCAAAGAGGATCGTCGTTTTTTTGTTTTTTTAACGGGATTCAGCATTGCTGAACTTTCTTGACAGGGTCTTTCAGCCGATTGAACACTTTAGGGCATCAGATTTATATCTTCCTGATTCGTATGTTTCTGACAAAATGATGCTCACCTTTTTCAAGAATCAGATCGGCACGAAATCGGGTCGGGAGGATATGGTTTTCGAGATTCGGTCGGTTAATCTCTTCCCATATCTGGATAGCAAATTGTTTCAGCGTCTCCTCGTCGTATGAAGCGTATTTGTGGAAATAAGAATCTGGATTGGCGAAAGCGAAGGTTTGTAACTTTTTGAATCGCTCCAGATACCATTGTCTGATATTCTTTTCACTGGCATCGACATAGATGGAATAGTCGAAAAAATCAGAAACAAAGACACGGCGACAAGGCTGGGTGTTCAGCGTCACCTGCAAGGCGTTGATACCTTCTACAATCAGGATGTCGGGTTTCTGGATCCGGTGTATCTCGCCAGGTACAATATCGTAATAGAGATGCGAATATACGGGAGCTTCGAGTCTTTCGCGTCCCGACTTAGCACCGGCCAGAAAAGCCAGCAGCCTTTTGGCATCATAGCTCTCGGGAAAACCTTTTTTATTTAACAGTCCCCGTCTCTCGAGTTCGGCATTGGGATAGAGAAATCCGTCGGTGGTGATCAGTTCTACTTCCGGCTTCTCGGGAAGCATCGAGAGAAGTTTCTGCAGAACTCTCGCCGTTGTGCTTTTTCCGACGGCTACACTTCCGGCAATGCCGATGATGTACGGGATTTTTCCTCCGGGATTTCCGAAAAAATCTTCGCGTTCTTTATGCAGGTGGCGATAATGCGTGATGTGAATCTGTAACAGACGAATCAGCGGCATATAAATATCCTCCACCTCGGCAATCGTAAGCGGCTCGTTTAAGGCTTGCAACTGCGTCAGATCCATGTCGGCAACCGGGAACTGAGGATGTTCTTCCAGCTGTTTCCATTCTTCGCGCGTGAAACTGCGAAAAGGCGAAAAGGTTGCGTCGTAAGTCTTCCGATTCATACACGTTATTGTTTAAGTCGCAAAGATAAGGTTCTTTTCTTTCGGGATGCCGGTTTTTGTAAAAAATATGCCGCAAAGAACAGATTAATTTGTTGTTCTGATAAATATCCTTTAATATTGCACCACGTAGAGAACAGATACAAAGAAGGATATTCATTCACTAATAAAAATATAACCCCATGAAAAACCGAATTCTTATGGCATTATGCCTGGCTGTTTTCAGCTGTTGCGACAAGACGGAACCCAACGAAAATCCGTCGTTGACCCTTGAGGGGCTGACCTTCGACAACTTTCCGAAAATGAGCTGCTCCACCTCGACCAGACCTCTACAGACGCTGCTGGCGTGTAAACTGTTGAACATCGAGTACCAATGGTATCAGAACCTAGCACTGAACGGCACATGGCATCTCGTTCCTATTCGAAGCAAGCTAACTGATGCACAACAACGCTTTTTCGAAGAGAAGCTGCAATGCCCGACAACGCACGGCGCCTTTACCCGTCTGATCGATGGAGAGACCGAACTGATCATCGCCTCGCGCAGCATTTCGAGAGATGAAAAAGCGTATGCCGACGAGAAAGGTGTTCGGCTTATCGAGAAGCCCATTGCACTCGATGCGCTCGTATTTATCGTTAACCCCGCTAACCCGGTTCGTAGTCTGACGACCGAACAGATACAAAACATCTACACCGGAAAGGTTACGCGATGGTCTGATGTAGGAGGAAAGGTGACGGATATTCACCCTTATATGCGCAATCCCAATTCGGGCAGTCAGGAAAAAATGGAGACCCTCGTAATGAAAGGTCTGACCATGCAGAAATGGCCGGAGATGATCGGCGGTTCCATGCTGTCCCCGTTCCATTCGATTCTGTCTGATGCCGACGGCATCGGGTATACCGTTTATTATTATTACGATCGTATTGTCCGGCAGCCGGCACAGTATCCGACCGTTGCTGTCGATGGTACGGCGCCTTCGCACGAAAGTATACGAATGCAGAAATATCCGTATACGACGTATGTTTATGCTGCTATCCGTGCCGACACTCACAAAGCATCGATGGCCTATAAAATGTTTGAGTTACTTTCGAGCAAGGCTGCCCGAAAGGTAATTGACGAAAGCGGATACATAGCGGTTCCTTAAAAAGCATACAATCCCCGAGAAGAACAACTCAAAATGAGACGCAAGGGCAATCATCCTTTTTTATCCACCGATACGGAATGTCCGGTTTTTTCTTACCTTTCCTCTAAAACGTATTTTGTGAGTTTGCTTACATTGCTGCCCAATCCCT
>NZ_JAUMYS010000082.1 GCF_030528505.1 Tannerella sp. | reverse complement strand
GAGGATATTTGATCGTTGTCGAAAGTCTCCGCGAACTTCGCGAGGATGTTTGATCGCTGTCGGACGTTCCTCAGCCGATGGAGGGGGCTACGGATTATCTGTTTTTTATTATCTTTGTCTGTCATTGACATAAACGGATAGAATCAAATGAAAACATTGGGCAATCTGATCTGGCTGATTTGCGGAGGCCTTCTCGCAGCCATCGAATACCTTCTCGCGAGCCTCCTGATGATGATCACGATTATCGGCATTCCATTTGGATTGCAAACGCTTAAGCTGGCCGGACTCATGTTATGGCCGTTCGGGCGACGGGTGGTCGATCAGGGCGGATCGAGCGGTTGTCTGTCGGTCATCATGAATATCCTCTGGCTTTTTTTCGGTGGATTCGGCATTTGCCTGACCCATCTGTTTTTCGGGATACTGCTTTGTGTTACTCTGATCGGAATCCCATTCGGGAAGCAGCATTTTAAGTTGGCCGGACTGGCATTGACCCCGTTCGGCAAGCACGTGGTATGATTTCCGTTTTTATTCGATCAGCCGATAGCGGGCGCGTGCCGTCTCGCGCGAGCATGCGTTGAAATGCCACCATTCGCTTTTGATGGTACGAAAGCCGGCCTCTTTCATGACTCGTCGCAGTAACCGACGATTTTCCAGCTCGCTTCGGGTGATTTTACCCGTCTGCACAAGCGCTTCTTCGTTGTCGGTATGAGCTTCCGATCCGAAGAAATCGTAAGGTGTACCCATAGGCAGCGGCTTCCCCGAAGCATCGACAATGGTCAGGTCGACGGCCATGCCGTAGTTGTGCAAGCCGCCTCCCTTGGCCGGATTAGACACGTAATAGGTCTTGTTTGTGCCGCGCACGAGGTTCCACATGATGCGTTGTACCGACATCGGGCGCGCGGCATCGTATACGAGTAACGCATAGCCCGGTTTTTCGCGTTGCAGGATCTGGTGCGCGCGGTATAGCTTCTGTGCCGCGTCGGAGTGCAGCCATGCTTTGGTCATTCCTTGATAGACGCTGCGACCCATGAAATTATCGGATGTAGCATATTTGAGTTGTACACGGATAGCCGGAACACTTTCGCGTACATCGATGTATCCCGCCGCTTTTAGTCGAGCATCCAACGATTGGGCATGCAGGCTTGCCGGAAGCAGGGCGGATATTACCCATATAATGCGTAGAAGGAGAGAACGTCTATACATCATGATGATCGGATCGGTTTATCCCGGCAGAGCGACTTGCTCTACCACATCGATGGTTTGTTTCAGGAAGAAGGAGGCCGTACTCAAAAATCGTTCGGCCGATTCGGTAGTCTGAAACCGGCAGTCTGCTCCCCTACTCAGTCGCGCATCCATTTCGGGATGACGTGTCAGGTAATCTTTCAGACTCGCGGCTACATACTCACCTTGCGGAAGAAGCGTGATGCCGGCCGGCAGATACCGGCGTATCTTATCGATCAGCAGCGGGTAGTGCGTGCAACCCAGAATGATCGTATCGATCTGCTCGTCCTTTGCCAGCAGACGGTCGATATGTTGCTTGACGAAATAATCCGCGCCGGGTGAATCGAACTCGTTGTTTTCGACTAACGGCACCCACATGGGGCACGCTTCGCCGACGACTGTAAGGGATGGAAACAGCTTGGCCAATTCTAACGCATACGATCGCGAAGCAATCGTACCGGACGTTCCCAGTACCCCGATATGTTTCGTCCGGCTGAGGCTGTCTACCACTTCCACCGTCGGCCGGATGACGCCGAGTACGCGTCGTGACGGATCGTCCCAATGCGGGAGGTTGCGCTGTTGAATCGTGCGCAGCGCCTTGGCCGATGCCGTATTGCATGCCAGAACCACGAGTGGACAGCCTTCATCGAACAGATGTTTCACCGCTTCACGCGTAAACTGATACACGACCTCGAACGAACGAGGCCCGTATGGAGCCCGCGCGTTATCGCCCAGATAGATATAATCGTAGTCCGGAAGCGTTTGTCTGATCTTCTCGAAGATGGTCAGGCCGCCGTAACCCGAATCAAAAATACCGATTGCCTTCATTATTCTTACAAAAAAGGATGCCGTCCGCACTACGGCGAAGGCACCCTTTCCAATCTTATGATATGCTAACCTTAAAGCCTTATTTAATTCCGAGTTTTGCTTTCACAAAATCGGTCGCGTCAATCGCGTTGTTGCCCTTGTAAAGCAATACTTGCGGGTTCAGGATGTAGGTGTATCCTTTTTCGTCGCCCACGGCCTTGATGGCATCCTGCATCTTCTGCTGGATCGGAGCGTACAGTTCCTGTTGCTTCTTCTGCATTTCTTGCTGAGCTACCGGAACGAAGTTCTGAATACGCGTCTCCAGATCCTGAATTTCCTGCTGACGACGCAGCTTGATGTTCTCCGTCAACGAATCCTGCTGCGACATATATTCCGAATACTTCTTCGTGTATTCATCCTGCATCGTCTTAAATTCCTTTTCATACTGTTCGTTGAGTGTTGCCAGTTGCTTTTCGACTGCAGAAACTTCCGGCATCACGTTGAAAATGTCGGCCGTGTTCACAATCGCGATTTTGTCCTGTGCGAATACTCCTAACGGAAGGAGCATAAAAATCAGCACTACTAACTTCTTCATTTCTCTATGATCTTTATAAAATTAAATATTTCGTTTTTTTCTAACAAGCGTCCAAAGGTACGGATTTATTTCGAATAACCCAATTTCATCAACACTTCGTTACTGATGTCGATTTTGGGCGAAGCGAAGATCACGCTGCCGGCCGAAGCACGGTCAACGACCATCTGGTAGCCTTTGTCCGAAGCAATCTCTTTGACCGCATTGTAAATTTCGTCCTGAATCGGCTTCATCAGGCTTTCGCGTTTCTTGTACAGCTCGCCGTCGGCGCCGAAATATTTCCGTTTCAGCTCCTGTGCCTGCTGTTCTTTTTTGACGATCTCTTCTTCGCGTTTCGTCTTCATCTCGGCCGAGAGGAAAACCAGATCGCTTTGATACGTCTTGTACATGTTCTGAGCCTCCTGCTGAATGGCTTCGATTTCGTTCTGCCACTTCTTCGAAAGCTGCGATAACTGTTCGTTCGTCATTTCATACGCCGGAATATTTTTCAGGATGTATTCCATATCGACGAGTGCGAACTTTTGCGCCATCGATGCCACCGAGCATAACAGCGCCATACTTATGAGCAAAATACTTTTTCTTTTCATAATCCTTATCCTTAAAAAATGATCTGTTCCTATTGACTCTAAAACTTGTGGATGGTTTGATTCGTTCTCTTTAAATTATATTAAAATTCCTGCCCTAAGACAAAGTGGAAATGACCTCCGCCGGTTTTAGGATAACCGTAAGGCTTATCGAATCCGTAAGCCCAGTCGATACCCATCATCCCGATCATCGGAAGGAAGATACGCACACCGACACCGGCCGAACGTTTCAAATCGAACGGATGGAAGTCTTTCACCGTGCCCCACGCGTTTCCGGCCTCCACAAAAGCCAGTCCGTAAATTGTTGACGACGGTTCCAGAATAAACGGATAGCGCAACTCCATCGACAGGCGTGAATAAGCATAGCCTTCGGGTACCTGGGCATTGTTTTGTCCGGCCAGCGACAAGTTGTCGTATCCACGCAAGCCGATCATCTCCGTTGCATAATAACCCGAGTAGCCGGTCATCCCGTCACCACCGACCTGAAATGTTTCGAACGGCGAAATTTTGTTCTTGTTAAAATAACCCAGAAAACCGTATTCTACGCGCGACATCAAAACGGGCGTACGTTTCGGACCGTTGTTCTGCGGTAGCGGAGTCAGCGGTAAGAAAACTTTTCCTTGAAATTTCCATTTATGATATTCGATGAGCTTATGCTTTTCGGCAGGATCGGTGATCTTTGCATAATCCTTACCGTCGAAAAGCGAGTAGGGCGGAGTCAGCGATACGGAAGCCACGAACTGGGAACCGAAGCGTGTGTACAATGGATTATCGATAGAGCTGCGCTGCAGGCTCAGGTCTATACTGACTTTATGGCAAACGCCATCCTTGATCACGAAATAACGATCCCAGTTTTTCAGACTGTACAACTGATAATTTAACGTCAGCATCGTGTAGAAGTAATCGTCCGGCCAGTTCAAACGTTTTCCAAACCCGAAATTCACTCCGATCATTTGGATATATTTATCCGGGTCATAAGCCGATTCGTAGAAACCGGATCCGCCATCGCCGTAATATCCCGAACGACCGTAATACCCGCCACCCATCAGCAGAGGGTTATAGCTTGAAATACGGTCTCTGAGGTAACGACTGTTGAAGTCGGTAATTTTCGAATAATAGGCACTCGCCGAGAACGTGTTGGGACGTTTGCCTCCAAACCACGGGTCGAGGAAAGAGATGCTGTACGACTGGAAGTATTTGCCGCTTGTCTGTCCGCTGATGGTGAACGTTTGTCCTTCGCCCTGCGGAATGATGCCGCGATAGGTTCCCGGATTGAAAAGATTCTTCATCGAGAAGTTATTGAATTTCAAACTCAGCTTTCCCAGAAGGCCTGTCGGGCCCCATCCGGCCGAGAACTCGACCTGATCGTTGGCTTTCGAAACGAGGTTATAGCGGATATCTACCGTTCCGTTCTCCGCATTGGGAATCGGCTCGGGATTCATCTTTTCCGGATCAAAATGCTGCGTTTGGGCAAGCTCACGCACCGAACGCATCAGGTCTTCGCGGCTGAAGAGTTGTCCCGGCTTCGTGCGTAATTCGCGACGGATGTTATTCTCATACAGGCGGTCGTTCCCGTTGATGATGATCTTGTTGATCGTTGCCTGCGGCCCTTCCTGAATACGGATTTCGAGCGAAATGGAATCGTTATCGACTTCTACTTCCACTGGGTCGGCGTAAAAGAAGAGGTAACCGTTATTATAGTATACGTTCGAAACGGCGTCGTCGTCAGACTGCAAACGCTCTTGCAGTTTCTTCTGGTTATAGACGTCGCCGGCTTTCATGTTCAGCAGGGTAGCTAATTGCTCCGTCGGATATTTGGTATTCCCTACAAACTGGATATCTTTCAGATAGTACTTGTTTCCTTCGTCGATCGTCAGGTAGATGTCTACATGCTTATCGCTGATGGTCACAATACTGTCAGACACGATCGTCGCGTCGCGGTAGCCGAACTCATTATACTTGTCGATGAGGTTCTTTTTATCGTTTTCATACTCTTCGCTCGTGAACTTTTTTGTGCTGAAAAGCTCTATCCAGCTGAGCTTAAATCGCTTCGAAAGGTCGAACTTCTCGTTCGTTTTCTTCATGGCTTTCTTCAGCGTGAAATCCGAGAGGGCGTCGTTACCGATGAGATGAATCTCCTGTATTTTTGTCTTTTGGTTCTTGTCGATGTTGACTTCGAGTATGACTTCACCTTCTTTTGAAACATCGCTGCGTTGCACCATGTCGACTTCGATGTTTTTAAACCCTTTGGCATCGAAGTATTTCTTGATGAGGGTCTCGGCTCGGTCTAAGACGTTCGGCGTAATCTGGTGTCCTTTACGCAAACCGAGCTTTACTTCCAAATCTTCCCGCTCGCTTTTCTTCACGCCGTTATAATGAATTTCGGCAATACGCGGACGTTGTTTCAGGCGAATCTCCAACCATACTTTGTTGTCTTCCATGCGGGTGGCCAGAATTTTCACGTCCGAGAACAGCCCGTGTTTCCAGAAGCGTTTAACCGCGCCGGTTATCTCATCGCCCGGAATGGTGACCTCATCTCCGACAGACAAGCCGGAGAAGCCGATCAGCACGAAATCGTCGTAGTTTCTTGCGCCCGTCACCTGAATGCCGGCAATCGTATAACGTTTCGGGGTGAGTGAATAAGAGATGGTCGGCACTTCACCCTGTGTTACGGTGTCTTTTGCCTCCGACGGAATCAGATCCGACAGTACGGTGCCGTTTACCTGCGCCGTACCTCCCCAAACCGTCATGCCCAACAAGGCAGTCATTATCAAGCGTATTTTTTTATGCATACACATCCTTCGTTATGATTGGTTTAATTGATCGCTCGTCTTGCCGAAGCGCCGCTCGCGCTGCTGGTAAGACCGGATGGCCTGATACAAGGCTTCTTCTCTGAAATCAGGCCAGTATATATCGGTAAAATAAAGTTCAGCATACGATAATTGCCACAGCAGAAAATTGCTGATGCGTTGCTCTCCTCCGGTACGAATCAGTAAATCCGGATCGGGGATATCGCGTGTCGTCAAACGGCTTGCGAAAAGCTCTTCCGTCACCTCTTCGGCACGGAGTTGTCCGCGGGCGGCTTCTTCGGTCAGTGCTTTTATAGCGTGCAGAATCTCCCAGCGCGACGAATAGCTCAAGGCCAGCACTAAGGTGGTACCCGTGTTGACCGACGTTTGACGCAGGCATTCGTCGAGTGTTGTCCGTACCTCATGGGGCAGACGGTCCAAGTCTCCGATAGCCATCAGGCGCACATTATTTTTCATCAAGTCGGGCGTTTCCCGGTGAATGGCTGCGACCATCAATCCCATCAGCGCATGCACTTCGGCTTCGGGACGGTTCCAGTTTTCCGTAGAAAACGTGTAGACCGTCAGGTAGCGCAGTCCGAGGGTGGTCGCCGCTTCCACCACCTTACGTACGGAGACGACCCCTTCGCGGTGGCCTTCGCTCCGGTCTTTCCCGCGCTCTTTCGCCCACCGGCCGTTCCCGTCCATGATAATTGCCACATGCTGCGGCAACCGGTTTTTGTCGATCTGTTCTATCAATGACATCTTTTCTTTTTCCGTCTAATGTTTCGATAATCCCATCAATGCATCAATGCCTTTGGCGCTGTTGCATTTCCGGTTGCGTGGACCGAAGTCCCACGTTAGGAACAGCGTCATGAGCGTATACCAATCCTGATTCTTCATCACACTGCTCTCTATCTTGTACGGAGCGTTCAGCTCCTTGTTTTCTAATCCGTCACCGAACAACTTGCGGACGGAAATCTCCAGTCCGACGTTGACCCGGTTCTTCATTTTATATTTCACGCCTGCTCCGATCGGGATGTTCAGGCTCGCGAACGTATCGCCGCTTCCGGAGGCTACCGTTCCGCCCACACCGAACAGCAAATAAGGCGCAATCCGTTTCGTGTTCAGGTACGCAAACTTATCGCTGTAAGGAAAAAAGTTGAACTCGAACTGTCCTCCCAGATCGAGTACGTTTCGTGTAAACGACGTCTGCAACCCGTTGGGGAATACGTTGTCGAGTCCGTTCGTGCTGCCGGATAGCTGCGCCCACGTCAGATTCCCTTTGAAGGCGATTCGAAAATTCGCGTTATACCGGAACATCATTCCGACCGACGGATTAAGTCCTTTCAGCACGGTATTCTTATTGGCATCGCCCATATAAAACGCACCTCCGCCCATCCCTCCGATTTCGTATCTGTATTCCTGTGCATACAGCGTCGCTACCGAAGCGGTGAGCAGAAAGACGGTCAGCCAGCGTCGAAAAAAAGTGATTGACATTTCTTTTGTTATTACAGTCATTACCTTTCTTTCTAACGTGAGAAACCGTGCAAAATTATCTTTCGTACGTCATTCCTTGAAGCCTAAACGATTTATACGTCCACGCCATAACTCGTCGAGTACAGCGCGATCATGCTTTTCTTTTCCGCCGAAAAGCAGCATGTAGTTATCTTTGTCTACCAGCAACGAAGCATAGCCCCGCGGTTGGAAGGTTTCAGGCAGTACGATCAGCTTATCGACCAGTGTCCACGACAGTCCTCTGTTTGCCGATCGGTAGATTTTCCGGGATGCTGTCTTCGAAGCATTGAAACCGCCGATCAGGTAAATCTGATTATCGTAAGAGGCAACAGCTGCTCCTTCGCATGGTTCCAGACGTGCCGTGGCCGAGTAGTTCAAGCTTATCCATGTCAGTCCGTCGGTCGTCTCCCACGAGCGATTGCTTAACTCGCCGTTTCGTTTTTTTCCGGCGACAACGAGCAGGTGGCGGTAGAAAACCGCCTCATAGCCGGCTGTTCCGAAGCCTTCGATCGGGAAATCTTCCGGCATCATCCGGCCGGTCGCCCACTCTCCTTTGGCATTCATCGACGCGAAATGCCATGAGTCGCCCTGCTTTACGATGGCAGCCAATGCCGACGGACGTGATGATTGCGTCACCGAATCGACAACGCCCAGCAAAGCCTTCACCTCCGGTGCACCGCTGACGACGGTCCAATCCGTACCGTTATCCGAACGGTACAGCAATCCGTCTGAAGCAGGTGCGTAAAGGGCTTCTTCGTAGCTGGTTATTTGGCTTAGAACAAGCTTCTTCCCGGAAAGACCGTTCAGCGAGGAGGAGGTCCATGTTTGGGCGTCATCCGACTGATAGAGCTGATAATCTCCGGACTGGCGTACAAACATCCGGTATTTGCCTTTCCACTCCAGCACGCGCTGTTCTTCTCTCTCTTCGCCCAGCAGGTTATCCGTTCGCAACCATGTCATCGAGTCCGGCTTTTGCCGATGGATATTCAATTTGGCCGTATACGTTTTTACGGATTTTCCGTTGTAGGAATAGACGTCGAAGCGGACGGGTTTCGAGAAGTCGAGCGAATCTCTTCCGTCCCAGTTCTTTCTTTCCTTGGTCGTTTCCTGATACACCTCAACGGCCGAGGGGCGCGGTCCGTCATATTCCACAGCGCAAAAGACTTTACGGTCAATAACGGTTCCGTAAGGCATGGAGTCCCGGTTAAAAATTTCGCCGTTCAGCTGGTCGATGGTAAAGACGACCTGTGCCAAGCCGCGAATGGAATCGTTTTTCAACGAAAAAGAAGCAATCTGGCAGTTGTCCTGCACCCATTCGAGCCCTTCGAGTTCTTTATTATTCAAGCAAGAAGACAACAAAAGAGCCGCCATGCCTGCGGCTATTCCTGATTGTAACCTGTTCTTTTTCATTGACACAATTATTATATTCTAAAATGAGAGCACAAAAGTAGAAATTTTTTTCCTTTGCCGCCCATATCGGGTCGGTTTTATATAATTTTAGTGTCCCTGTCAGGGATTTGTTTAGAAATGCTTATGCGTAAATATCGCCAGCGTATGGGGGGTACCACTGTCGGAAGGGATCGGTCGTTCTTCTTTCCATACGGCACCGTCGGCCGTCCGGATATCGGCTGCTTTTACTCCGCTCCCGAGCACGGCGGGCGTCGTTTCGATGCGTGCTTCGTCCCACAATCCCAGCTCCATAAAACGACGATGGAGCAAGGCGCCGCCTTCGACGAGCAACGATTGAATCTGCTTCTCGTGAAGCGACTGCAATATTTGCGGAATGAGAGGCCCCGTCAGATCGAGCGGCAGATATTCGGTCTGTCCTTCTACGCCGCTTTTTTTCGCGTTATAGAGGAACGTTCGTACGGAACCGTCGAACAGGGTGGCGGAGATCGGGACGCGCAAGGTGCGGTCGGACAAGACACGGACGGGATGTTTTCCCGCCCAATGGCGTACGGTCAGCGAAGGATTGTCGAGGTAAGCCGTATGGGTACCGACCATGATGGCGTCGACCTCGGAGCGGAGCTTATGCACCATGCGTACCGTAGTCGCACACGACAGACGCGCGGCGGGCACCGAGGCGTCCGTCCGTCGGCGGTCGAGAAATCCGTCGGCGCTTTGCGCCCATTTCAAGATGACATAGGGGCGACGTTGCGTCTGAGCAGTGATAAAAAAGCGGTTCAAGTGAAGAGCTTCCTGTTCCAGCACGCCTGTTTTTACGTCGATCCCTGCTTCTTTGAGTCTTCGGACACCTCGTCCCGAAACGGCCGGGAACGGATCGATGCAGGCGATGACCACGCGGGGGATTCGTTTGCGGATAATCAGTTCGGTGCAGGGCAGTGTTTTGCCGTGATGCGAGCAAGGCTCCAGATTGACGTAGAGCGTAGAGTCGCTCAGCAATGTCTCGTCGCGAACCGAAGCGATCGCATGTACTTCGGCGTGGGCACCGCCGAACTGCCGGTGATACCCTTCGCCGATGATGCGTCCGCGGTGCACCACCACCGCGCCGACCATCGGATTCGGCGCTACCATACCTGCTCCGGCGGCTGCCAGCGTCAGGCAGCGTGCCATGTATTTCTCGTCTGTATCCATCGGATGTGTCAAAAATTCCGTACTTTTGTCATCTGTTTGATATGGTTATGCAAGCAACAACGGCCTACATCCGGGAGACCCTCAGCGGAACGTATTCAACGGAAGAGATTCGGAATCTCACCCGCTGGCTTTTCGAACGCGTCTGCGGTCTGACGTTGGCCCGGCAAATCCTGTGCAAAGATAAGCAAATTGCCGAGACGGAGAAAGAAGCCATCCGCCGGGTAGTGGAGCGTCTGTCTCGTTCGGAGCCGATACAGTATATCTTGGGAGAGTGCGAGTTTCACGGGCTTCGGTTCGAGGTGACTCCTTCGGTACTGATTCCTCGTCCCGAGACGAGCGAGTTGGTGGAGTTGATTGTCCGCCGTCATCCCGAAGCGGGGCTGAAAGTGCTCGATATCGGTACCGGAAGCGGATGTATCGCAGTCTCTCTGGCCAAGATGCTGCATAAGGCGACGGTTACGGCCATCGACATTTCCGATGACGCACTGGCTGTCGCCCGGCGCAATGCCGAAACTCATCAGGTCGATGTCCGGTTCTTACAGGCCGATATTCTTTCCGAATCGTCGTTGCACGAAGTCGCTTTGTCGGCATTCGACGTGCTCGTCAGCAATCCGCCTTATGTAACGGAGCGGGAGAAAGCCGGCATGGAAGCCCATGTACTCAGGTATGAGCCCGCGCAGGCGTTGTTTGTTTCCGACAGCGACCCGTTGTGTTTCTACCGGCATATTGCAGCGCGAGGAAGAAAATGGCTGTCGGAAGGCGGGCGATTGTATTTCGAGATCAACGCGGCTTACGGAAAGGAACTCGTGTCGTTACTGAAGGCTATGGACTATCGCGATGTAGAGATAGGCCGCGACATATCCGGCAAAGAACGGTTCATCCAATGTTCAAAAACCTGAAGGAGATGGGAACGAAGAACGAAGCTGAAATGTTGCATCGCGCCGCGGCGTATTGTTCGACGGCCGAACGCTGTATTCACGATGTGCGCAAGAAGATCGCAAGCGCCGGCCTTTCGCCCGAAAGTGAGGAGCGCATCATCGCCCGTCTGATTGAAGAGAAATTTATCGACGAAACCCGTTTCTGCCGCAGCTTCGTCAACGATAAGCTCCGTTTCAACGAATGGGGGCGAATCAAAATGAGCTATGAGTTGAGGCGGAAAGGTATTGCGCAGAGCGTGATAGACGAGGCCTTGAATCAGGTTGATGAAGATGAGTATCGAGGCATCTTGACGGATTTGCTCCGACGTAAGAAACGTACGGTGCGAAGCGTTTCGGATGCAGATCTGTTTGTAAAACTCTGCCGTTTTGCGGCGAACAAAGGATACGAACAATCGCTCGTTATCCAATGTGTCAGACAGTTGTGTCAGGGAAGTACTTTCGATGACGACGATCTGGAATGATTTGCTGAACCTGTTTGACCCGCGTCTCTGTCAGCTCTGTAAAAAAGCGTTGCTGACGGAAGAGCGACAGCTCTGCCTGCCATGCCTGTGCGATCTCCCGCGAACATACTATCATCGGCGCGATGACCATCCTCTTCTTCCGCTTTTTGCCGGTATCTCTTCGTTTCGACATGTGACGGCCTTTCTTTTCTACAAAGAGGGAGGCCCCGTACAGTCGTTGATTCACTCGTTCAAATACAAAGGCAATAAACAATTAGCCGAGAGATTGGGACAGATGGCCGCTCAGGAGTTGCAGGCCGACAGTTTTTTTCGCGACGTGGAGGTGTGTATCCCCGTCCCTCTTCATCGGCATAGACAACGGACGAGAGGATACAATCAGGCGGAATGGATCGCACGGGGTCTGGCGGCGGTGTATCATTTCCCTGTCGATACCCGGACGCTTGTCCGTGCAGTCGATACCGATACCCAGACGCATAAGTCGGCTTACGAACGTCGTCTGAATGTAGCTGAAGCCTTTCGTCTTTCCCGGCCGGAACAACTCGCCGACAAGCATGTGTTGCTTGTCGACGATGTCCTCACTACGGGCGCTACCCTGCTTTCGTGTATCGACTGCCTGACGCAGATACCCCGTATCAGTATCAGTGTTTTTACACTGGCCTTTGCTTTGTAGGCAGATCGGTTACCTTTTTGGTAACTCATGTCACCTTTTTGGTTACTCGTGT
>NZ_JAUMYS010000081.1 GCF_030528505.1 Tannerella sp. | reverse complement strand
GAACACTGACAAACTGAACACTACTCATGAACCAATCATCCAAAATATACGTGGCCGGGCATCGTGGACTGGTGGGATCGGCCATCTGGAATAACCTGCAACAAAAAGGGTATACTAATTTAGTCGGACGTACACACGACGAACTCGATCTGCTCGATGGCGCAGCCGTGCGTCGTTTCTTCGACGACGAACGTCCCGAATATGTTTTTCTTGCAGCCGCTTATGTCGGCGGGATTGTGGCAAATAACCGGTATCGTGCCGACTTTATTTACCGTAATATAGGCATTCAGCACCATGTTATCGGTGAGAGTTACCGGCACGGTGTGAAGAAGTTGCTGTTTCTCGGGAGCACGTGTATCTATCCGCGCGATGTGGCACAACCCATGAAAGAAGAGGCGCTCCTCACCGCTCCACTCGAATACACGAACGAACCGTACGCGATAGCCAAAATTGCCGGCTTGAAGATGTGCGAGAGTTTCAACCTGCAATACGGCACGAACTATATAGCCGTGATGCCGACGAACCTGTACGGCCCTAACGATAACTTCGATCTCGAACGCAGCCATGTGTTACCGGCGATGGTGCGCAAAATCCATCTTGCGAAATGTTTGGAAGAAAAAGATATGGATGCGGTGCGTACCGACTTGGCGAAGCGTCCCGTCGAAGGAGAAGACGGCACGGGAAGCGATGAGGCTATTCTCCGGCTTCTCGCGAGATACGGCATCACGCCGTCGGGTGTAACGCTTTGGGGAACAGGACGTCCTTTGCGCGAGTTCCTTTGGAGCGAGGAGATGGCCGATGCCTGTGTTTATATCATGGAGCATGTCGACTTCGATGATTTGAAGGGCGGTACGGACGACGTGCGCAACTGTCATATCAACATCGGCACGGGCAAAGAGATTTCCATTCGCGAACTGGCGCAACTCGTGGCCCGTACCGCAGGGTATCGCGGAACACTTACTTTCGACGCTTCAAAACCTGACGGCACGATGCGCAAACTGACCGATGTTTCGAAGTTGCATGCCCTCGGGTGGCATCATCGGATCGAGATAGCAGAAGGGGTCGAGCGAATGTATAGGTGGTACTTACAGTAGCTCTCCCATTGTTCTAAGCTCCTGATAAAGCCGTTGCACCGGCAGGCCCATCACGTTGTAGAACGAGCCTTCGATGCCGCGCACGCCGATGTAACCGATCCATTCCTGAATGCCGTACGCGCCGGCCTTATCGAAAGGTCTGTACGTATCGACATAGAACGTAATTTCCTGATCGGACAATTCGGCGAAATCAACGACCGATGTTACGGAAAACTCGTTTTGCTTTTCGCACGAAGTCAGCACGACTGCCGTCACGACTTTGTGCTTCCGCCCCGACAGCCGGTGCAGCATTCGTATCGCATCATCCCGGTCTTTCGGTTTTTCAAGGATATCTCCGTCGAGGATGACGATCGTATCGGCGGTGACGATTAGCTCGTCGGGTTTCATGCCCGGGACGTAGGCGTTCGCTTTCTCACGAGCGATAAAGCAGGGAATTTCTTCCGGAGCGAGACCGGCCGGATGAGATTCGTTAATATCGGGTATCAGGCGTACTTCAAAATCGAGGTTCAACCCTTTCAGCAGCTCCCGGCGTCGCGGCGAGGCTGATGCCAGGATGATTTTATGTCGGGTCGGCAGGGTCTTCGTAGCCGGTTTTGCGGCAGTCCCCGTATGTTTATGCCCTTTTTTCCACGCGGCTTTTCGTGCCTCGTATGCGGCGAACTGTTTTTCCAGATAATTATCAGCCATCTCGTATCGTTATTGGGCAGACGGTCGCCTGCGTGTCATGACTGCGAAGAGCACGCCTAAAGACAAAAGTCTTGTTTTTATATACATTATATTATAGATATCTTCGTGTTACGGGAAGCAAAAGTAAAGACTCGTTTTGTTTTTCCCAAATCCTTTTGTACTTTTACGGTCGCAAAATAAACATTATACCAATGAAAAAAATAGCAACAGTGTGCACCATGACAGCAATGATGGCATGCAGCAGCGTAGAACAGAAGCAGGAACAGGCATCAGGTACATCGATTATCGGACAGCCTGATGTGAAGATTGAGAACGGACAAATGTCTCCCGAAGTATTGTGGGCATTCGGACGGGTAGGGAACATGTGCGTTTCGCCCGACGGCAAACGTGTGGCTTATACCGTTACGTATTACAGTATCCCCGAAAACAAAAGCAATTCGGAGGTGTATGTGATGGATACCGACGGAGCAAACAAAAAGCAGCTCACACGGACGGCCGCCCGCGAAGGTGCGTTGGCATGGTTGCCTTCGGGCAAGGCGATCGCTTTCTTGCGCGACGGTAAGCTCTGGAACATCGATCCGGACAATGGAACCGAAACGCAAGTATCCGATATCGAGCAGTCGATCGATGGATTTCTCTATGCTCCGGCCGAAGATAAGGTGCTGTTTGTTATTTCTACCAAGATCGAAAAATGCACGGGCGCCGAACTTTACGACGATTTGGACAAAGCAAATGCTTATGTTTACGATGATCTGATGTATCGTCATTGGGACAGCTGGAAAGACGGTAATTACAATCATATCTACGTAGGAGACCTTGTGGCTGGCAAAGTGAAAGCGGTGGAAGATATTATGCCCGGCGAGCCGTATCATGCTCCGACGCGGCCTTTCGGCGGTACGGAAGAGATCACATGGAGCCCCGACGGAACAACGATTGTTTATACCTGCAAAAAACTGACCGGCAAAGAATACGCTTTCCAGACCAATTCCAATCTGTATGCGTACACGGTGGCCGATAAAAAGACGCGACTCCTTACCCCCGATATGCCGGGCTACGATAAGAATCCGCAATTCTCGCCCGACGGCAAACAATTGCTTTGGTCGAGCATGCGTCGCGGAGGCTTTGAGGCCGATAAGGAGCGTATGATGTTGATGGATTGGCCGGCCGGTGAGATGAAAGATGTTTCCGAAGCGCTTGATGCAAGTCCTTCGTCGCTGCAATGGACGGCAGACGGTAAAACGATTTATCTGACGGCTCCTATCAAAGAGGCTCATCAGTTGTTCGCATTCGATGTAGCGAGCGGAACGTTCAAACAACTTACCGAGGGGGATCATGACTATCAGCATGTGCAGCTTGCCGGCGACAAACTGATCGTAACACGTACGACGCATGTCAATCCGGCCGAAATATTCCGCGTCAACCCGGCCGATGGCAAGGCAGAAGAAATCTCGTTCGTGAATAAGGAGCTGATGGATAAGCTGAACCTCCCGACCTTCGAGAAACGTTTGATCGCCACGACCGACAATAAGCAAATGGTGACATGGGTAGTCTATCCTCCCAAGTTCGATGCGTCGAAGAAATACCCGTTGTTACTCATGTGTACGGGTGGGCCTCAGGGCGTACTCGGTCCGTCGTTCAGTTACCGCTGGAATTATATGTTGATGGCGTCGCAAGGCTACGTCGTAGTCGTACCTGCGCGTCGTGGAACTTCCGGTTCCGGACAGGAATGGTGCGATGCCATTTCGAAGAATCACGGTCAGCAGGACGAGCAGGATTTGCTTGCGGCTATCGATGCGATCAGCAAAGAACCGTGGGCCGATGCCGAACATATCGGTGCGATGGGAGCAAGCTACGGAGGATATTCCGTCTTTCATCTGGCCGGAACGCATAAAGGACGCTTCAAAGCGTTTCTGGCACATTGCGGAATCTTCAACATGGAGTTTATGTACCCGACCACGGAAGAAATGTTTTTTGAAGAGTGGGAAAAAGGAGGCGCGCCTTGGGATAAGGAGAATAAAGTGGCACAGAATTCATTCGCTCATTCGCCTCACCATCTCGTGAAAAACTGGAACACTCCGATCATGGTGGTTCATGGCGAACGCGACTTCCGCGTGCCTTATTCGCAAGGAATGGCAGCGTTCAATACGGCACAGATGCTTGGAGTTGAGAGCCGCTTGCTGATCTTCCCGACCGAAAATCATTGGGTGCTCAGTCCGCAGAACGGGATTGTGTGGCAGCGTGAATTCTTCCAATGGTTCGATAAGCATTTGAAGGTAAAATAATATCGAACGGATAAAAAGAACGTTATTCTGTAAAGAACAAGAATGAAGACCGGTATTCGTATCTTTTTCGTACTGTTGGGGGGAATACTCTGGTCTGCTTGCGGTCAGTCGGGAGGAAACACAGAAGCATACGAGCGGGTTGCTTTTTCGGAGGAGATGGCAACCGGTGAGGTTGCTTCGTCTGTAACCGATAAAGCGGCAGATTTCGTAGCTCCCGTTTCGTATGAAAGGAAGCTGACAAAGAAGGGGATGCTTCGTTTCGAAACGTCGGATGCAAAGAAAACTCATGCAACGATTCAGCGGGTAGTGACTGAAACGAAAGGATATGTGTCGAACGATAACCGGAATGAATATCATGATCGCGTAAACCATACCGTAACCATTCGCATACCGGCCGAGAACTTCGATGCGTTACTCGACAAAATCTCTTCCGGAGCCGATAAGATTGTTTACAAGAATATCGAGGTGTTGGATGTGACACAGGAGTATATCGATCTGGATACTCGCATCAAGACGAAGAAAGAATTGGAAATCCGTTATCAGGAGCTGCTCAAGCGTGCCCATACGGTCGATGAAATTTTGAAGATCGAAGAACAGATCGGTGTTTTAAGAGCCGATATCGAATCGGCGGAAGGATGTTTACGTTATTTAACTCATCAAGTAGCGTTTAGCACTCTTACCGTCGAATTTTATGAGATGTCATCCGTTACTGCCACCGGATTCGGGTATGAATTGAAAGAGGCTTTCCGAAACGGATGGGATTACTTGTTGCAGGTTTTTCTTTTCGTGGTGAATCTTTGGGCGATATTCTTCTTCATCATTGTTGTATGGGTTTTTGTCGCACAACTCAGAAAGCGGCGGAAAAGAGCGTCTTCAAAGAACCCATAACTTATAACTTTCGTGCGATCCGGAAAGTACTTGGACTTATGAATTATTCAAATTCTGTAATATATATGAAAAAAAAATGGAATCATCCATGGTTGCTTGCCGTAACCATGTTATTAGCTATTACATCGTGTAACAATGTAAAAAAAGAAGGAGTTGAAATTTTGAAACAATCCGATTTTCCCGCATTTCCAGTTGCGGAAGTGATGCCCGATACGTTTACGAATTTCGGGCAGCAGCGTATCGACCATTATTTTTGGTTGAAAGACAAGAATAACCCGAAAGTAATTGATTATCTGAACGCCGAAAATGCGTATACCGATACGGTGATGGCATCGACGAAAGCCCTCCAGCAGACGATTTACGATGAGATTCTCGGCCGGATGAAGGAAGACGATGAAAGTTATCCTTCGTTTAAAAACGGTTATTACTACTACAGCCGTATTGAAAAAGGGAAGCAATACCGTACGTATTGTCGCCGGAAAGGAACGATGGACGCACCGGAAGAAATTATTTTCGACATCAATAAGATGGCGGAAGGCAAACAAGCTTTTATCTTCCGCAGTTACTCGGTCAGCCCCGACAACAGTAAAGCGGCTTACTTCTACAACGAAACCGGTTCGTTTGCCGAATTTACGATGAAGATCAAAGACCTCGCTTCGGGCGAGACGGTCGGTTTCGAAGTGACCGGAGCGGCTTCGATGGCGTGGGCGAACGATAACAAAACGCTGTTCTACAGTATGGTCGATAAAACGTTGCGCTCGTCGAATATCTATCGCCGGATGCTCGATGCGTCCGAAGGCGAGTTGATTTATGAAGAAACGGACGCGCGTTTTAGAACGTATGTTTCGGGAAGTAAGACGAGAGAACACATTTTTATTTTCTGTGGAAGTTCGACGACCTCCGAAGTGCGTTATCTCTCAGCCGATCATCCGACCGACGCGTTTAAAGTCTTTATGCCTCGCGTGCAGGATGTGGAGTATAGCGTTTATCCGCATAAGGAAAAATTCTTTGTACGTTACAAAGACAAAGAGAATCTGAACGGTATGATTTACGAAGCGCCGCTCACAGGCTACGAAGACCGCGCAACGTGGAAGGTCTTTGTTCCGCACGATAAGGACGTTCGCATCGAAGGAATCGATGTGCTGAAAGATTATGTGGCGCTGGAACTGCGTAAGAACGGATTGAATGAGATTCATGTCAAGCCGCTCGACGGCAGTGAAACGAAAACGATCGCGTTCCCCGAACCGGTTTATTCGGCATGGCTGGGCGGCAATCCCGAATACGATGCTACGACGATCCGTTATACGTACACATCGCTCAATCGTCCGACTACGCTTTATGAATACACGATTACAAATGGCGAGACGGCCAAACTCAAAGAACAGGAAGTGCCTTCGGGCTTCAACCCCGACGATTATACGGTAGAGCGTCTCTGGGCTACGGCTCCCGACGGTGTGAAAGTGCCGATGGCCATCGTATATAAGAAAGGATTGAAGAAGGACGGTTCGAACCCTGCGCTGCTTTATTCGTACGGCAGTTATGGAAGCAGTTCCGACGTGTATTTCAGCACGAGCTATTACAGTCTGATCGACCGCGGCTTCGTGTTCGGTATCGCGCAGATACGCGGCGGAAGCGATCTGGGCGAGCAGTGGTACGAAGACGGCAAGTTGCTGAAAAAGAAAAATACGTTTACCGATTTCATCGCATGCAGCGAAATGCTGATTAACGAAAAGTATACGTCGTCCGATAAGCTGGCCATTATGGGCGGAAGTGCCGGAGGATTGCTGATGGGCGCCGTTGCGAATATGCGTCCGGACTTGTATCAGACGGTTGTGGCGCAAGTGCCGTTCGTCGATGTGATCAATACAATGCTCGACGAGTCGTTACCCCTCACTACGGGCGAATACGAAGAATGGGGAAACCCGAATGAGGAAGAATATTATCAGTATATCCTTTCTTATTCGCCTTACGACAACATCAAGGCGCAGAACTATCCCAATATGCTTGTGACGGGAGGAATCAACGATTCGCAGGTGCTGTTTCACGAACCGACGAAGTATGTAGCCAAACTTCGCTCGATGAAGACCGACAATAATATCCTGATTTTACATATGAACATGGATTCGGGACATGGTGGCGCCACCGGTCGTTACGACGGCATCAAAGATACGGCTTTTGAGTTTGCCTTTATCCTGAATAGGGTAGGGATCAATAAATAAAGTCAGATCGGTAATCAACCGAAGATAAGAAAGGGGGGATGTCTTTCAGCGGCATTCCCCTTTTTTGTGTCCGGGTATGTACACATTGAGCGAGCGATATGTCTCGTTTCTTCTGTTTTTGAGGAGGTTTTCCTGCACGCTGGCTAACGGTTTTCCGTATGTTCCATAAATATCGTACCTTTGCGCGGTTTAATTGCAGCCGGAATGAACAAAAAGAATAAAGAGACATTATATTTGCGCGAAGCTTTCAGTGACATGGACGATTCGGTGGGATTCGTGATGCCCATCCTGATGGAATGCGACAAGGACGAAGATTTTTCCGAAGGGATCGATAAGGTCGGTGAAAGTTTGCCGATTCTCTCGTTGCGGAACATGGTGCTGTTTCCGGGCGTGGCCATGCCGGTCATCGTCGGGCGGGCCAAGTCCATGCGCCTGATTCGGGAAGCCTCGCATAAAAAAATGATGATCGGGGTGCTGTGTCAGAAAGAGACGGAGGTGGAAGATCCTGGCTTCGATGATTTGTACACCATTGGTGTCGTGGCTGAAATACTGCGCGTACTGGAAATGCCGGACGGTTCGACGACGGCCATTTTGCAAGGCCGTAAACGTTTTCAGTTGCATGAGCTGACTGAAACGGAGCCTTACCTGACCGGGCGCGTCTCTCTGTTGGAAGATACGCATCCCAAAAAGAGCGACCGCGAGTTCGAGGCACTCATCTCGACGATTAAAGACCTTACGGTAAAGATGCTGACAGCCTCCGGCGAACCTCCTCGAGACCTGATTTATTCCATCCGCAACAATCAGAACGCGATGTATCTGATCAGTTTCGCATGCTGCAATATCCTTTCACATTCGCCCGAAAAGCAGGAGCTTCTGGCTATCAACGATCTGAAAGACCGGGCATACCGACTGCTGTTTATTCTTAACCGTGAGTATCAATTGATCGAGCTGAAAGCATCGATTCAGATGAAGACTCACGAAGACATCAACAAACAGCAAAAAGAATATTTCCTTCAGCAACAGATCAAAGCTATTCAGGAAGAGCTGGGTGGAAATATGAACGACATCGAGATCAAGGAACTGCGCGAAAAGGCGAAGAGTAAAAAGTGGCCGAAGGAAGTCGGCGAGATCTTCGAGAAAGAAGTCTCCAAGCTCGAACGTGTTCATCCGCAATCGCCCGATTTTTCGATACAGTCGCAGTACGTACAGACCATCATCAGTCTGCCGTGGGGGGAATACAGCAAGGATAATTTCAATCTGCCGCATGCACAGCGCGTCTTAGACCGCGACCATTACGGTATGGAGAAAGTCAAGGAGCGTATTATCGAGCATCTGGCTGTGCTGAAGCTCAAGAAAGATTTGCGTTCGCCTATTCTGTGTCTCTACGGACCTCCGGGAGTCGGTAAGACGTCGCTCGGTAAATCGGTGGCTGAGGCGCTGGGGCGGAAATATGTCCGCATCTCGTTAGGCGGTCTGCACGATGAGGCTGAAATTCGCGGCCATCGCCGTACGTATATCGGCGCGATGGTGGGACGAATCATTCAGAATCTGCAAAAAGCCGGGACGTCGAATCCCGTGTTTGTGCTCGACGAGATCGATAAGGTAGGCAACGACTTCAAGGGAGATCCTGCTTCGGCGTTGCTCGAAGTGTTAGACCCGGAACAGAACACGACATTCCACGACAACTATCTCGATATCGACTACGACCTGAGCAAGATTCTGTTCGTCGCAACGGCCAATAACCTGAATACGATTTCGCAGCCGCTGCTCGACCGTATGGAACTGATCGAAGTGAGCGGATACATTCTGGAAGAAAAGATCGAGATTGCCGTGCGTCATCTGATTCCGAAACAGATGGAATTGCATGGGATTCCGAAGCAAACGGTCAAATTTCACCGTCACGCCGTACGGGCGATGATCGAGTCGTACACACGCGAGAGCGGTGTGCGTGAGCTGGAGAAGAAAATCGCCAAGATTATGCGACGCATCGCACGCAAAATTGCTTCGGACGAGGAAGTACGTCCGATGATCAAGGCGGAAGACCTGAAAGGTTATCTTGGAGCCGTGGAATATACGCGCGACAAGTATCAGGGCAATGAGTACGCCGGTGTAGTGACGGGGCTGGCGTGGACGGCAGTGGGCGGAGAGATTCTTTTTGTAGAGTCGAGCCTGAGTCGCGGCAAAGGGTCGAAACTGACCATCACGGGCAATCTGGGCGATGTGATGAAGGAATCTGCCATGCTTGCGCTCGAATATGTGCATTCGCATGCCGGGCAGTTTGGCATCGACGAAGAACTGTTTGAAAACTGGAACGTGCATATCCATGTGCCTGAGGGAGCCATTCCTAAAGACGGTCCGAGCGCGGGCATTACGATGGTGACATCGCTCGTCTCCATCTTTACGCAACGCAAGGTGAAAAGCAATCTGGCCATGACGGGCGAGATCACGCTGCGCGGTAAAGTGCTTCCCGTGGGCGGCATCAAGGAGAAGATCCTCGCGGCTAAGCGTGCGGGGATCAAAGAGATTATTCTTTGTACCGAGAACCGGAAAGATGTGGAAGAAATCAACGCGACGTATCTCGCGGGGCTGACATTCCATTATGTCGACGACATCACGCAGGTACTCGACCTCGCTTTGTTACGCGAGAAAGTGAAACATCCGCTCTTCGGGTAAGCGAGTTTTCGGAATATGGTGTTCCGGCAACAGAAGTGCGGAACGCCCCGTCAGTCGAACATCAGATTGAATTCGTCTTTTAACTTCGACAGCAGCGGATTGATTTCGTTCAGCAGTTCGAACTTTTCTTTCGACGTGTATGCCAGTCTCTTTTCGTTTGCTTCGTCGATGCGTATCGTTAACTGAATCTTTCCGTTTTTCAACTGTGTGCGGAGGGTTTGCAGGATAGAAGCATTGTGATGGAGCAGCTCTTCCTGCTGACCGGGATTATGTACGACGACTTCGAACAAAAAATCTTCTTTCAGAACGGGCTGACAGTTGATCATCGTATTTTTCAGATGTACTTTCTTCTCTATCGTTGCGGCATACGCATTCCAGCAGCGAATCAGTTCTTCTTCGGTGAACGGATTCGTTTCCTGCGAAGCTTCTCCGACATGATACGTAACCTGCGTTTTGTTATTCGTTTCTAAAAGATCGGTTAGAGAGGTGCTTGTGGGACGCCGGCTGATCAGTTTCCGGGGCGTTTGAGCCGCACCGGGCGTACTTGTCGCGGTCGCCTGCGCGGCGCGGGGGAGAGAAGAGGTTGCACTACGATGTGTGTCGGATGCGGGCAGACCTTCAATAGCCCGAAGCAGTCGCAGTCTCAGTCGCTTTTTTTTTTAGCGTCGGCGATGGTAGCAGGGCCGGCTTCCTGGAGTTGACAGAGTTGAACGAACGTCAGTTCGAGCAAGAGTCGCTTGTTCCGGCTTTCGCGGTAGCGCAGGTCGCATTCATTAGCCAGCTCGATAGCCTGATAGAGCAGCCAGTCGGGACATTGGCGGGCGGTTTCGCAGTATCGGTCGCGAATCGATGCACCGATTTCGAAAAGTACGATCGTGCTTTCGTCTTTACAGACCAGCAGATCGCGGAAGTGCGAGGCCAATCCGGTGATAATATGCTGTCCGTCGAATCCTTTTTCCAGAATTTCGTTCAGGATGAGCAGGCTGGTCCGTATGTCTCCTTCCAGAATGGCGTCCGTGATGCGGAAATAATATTCGTAGTCCAGCACATTCAGGTTCTCGATCACGGCTTTGTAGGTGACGTTTCCGCCCGTATAGCTGACCACCTGATCGAAGATCGATAAGGCGTCGCGCATCCCCCCGTCGGCTTTTTGCGCGATGATGTTCAGGGCTTCGGGTTCGGCTTTCACCCCTTCCTCGCCGGCTACGTATTGCAGATGTTCTACGGCGTCGACGACCGAGATACGCGAGAAATCATACACCTGACAGCGTGACAGAATGGTCGGCAGAATTTTATGCTTCTCCGTCGTGGCCAGAATAAAAATCGCATAATGAGGCGGTTCTTCGAGTGTTTTGAGAAAAGCGTTGAAAGCGGCCTGACTGAGCATGTGTACCTCGTCGATGATATAGACCTTGTATTTCCCCACCTGCGGCGGGATGCGTACCTGCTCGATCAGCGAGCGAATATCGTCGACCGAATTGTTCGAAGCCGCGTCCAGTTCATGGATATTCAGCGACCGTTGTTCGTTAAACGACCGGCACGACTCGCACGCGTTACATGCCTCGCCCGCGGGCGTCAGGTTCATGCAGTTGATCGTCTTGGCGAAAATACGCGCGCACGACGTTTTTCCCACCCCGCGAGGGCCGCAGAACAGATAAGCATGTGCCAACTTATTGCTCAGGATAGCATTCCGGAGCGTAGTGGTCAGAGATTTTTGCCCGACAACGCTGTTGAACGTCGACGGACGGTATTTTCTGGCTGAAACGATATAATTTTCCATTTTCTTGTGTTGCCGGACAGCTATCGTGCAACCATCTATGCACACCCCGAACGGTGTTTTGTATTTGCCGCGAAATCCGGTTTGTTTTCTTGCAAAGGTATGGAATATTTTTCATACTTTTGCACAAAGTTCTCAACAGCTATGCCCGAAAAAGAAAATTTCTATACGAAATATCTCTCCAAACTCAATCTCTACGTCGTGGTGATTGCCGTATTCATGGTCCTTACATTCGTAATAGGCGACAGCAACCTCTACGTACGTTATACGTACGATGATAAAATCCGCAGCCTCGAACGTGAGATTAAGCATTACCGGAAAGAAATCGAGACGAATCGCCGGAAGCTCGAAGATATTCATACGAGCAAGGAGAGATTGGAACGGTATGCCCGCGAAGAGTTTTACATGAAACGGGACAACGAAGATATTTTTATTATCCAAGACTGATGGATTTACGCGTACGTACATGGATTTATATGCTTTCGGGGGCGCTCGTGCTCGTCGGGGCATTACTGTATATCACCCGGTGGAGTTATGCTCCCTGGCTCTTCGCGGTGGGGGCGGCCGGTGTAACGGTCAGTTACTTGACCGTGCCACAGAACGAAACGGATTTTCGCCTGCGACGGTTGCACCGGCTGAATATGTTTGCGGGAATCGCGATGATCGTCGCGTCGGTATTTATGTTCAAACAGCGTATGGAATGGGTGCCTTGCCTCTTGATTGCCGCGCTGATTCAACTGTATACTTCTTTCGTCGCGAAAGACCGAAAATAGGCGACACGTCTTTCTGTCATTTTCCTGCCATTTCGTCAGAAAAAGGTTCGACGTCCGACCTTTTTGCTCGGATATCCGACCTTTTTGCTCCGACGTC
>NZ_JAUMYS010000080.1 GCF_030528505.1 Tannerella sp. | reverse complement strand
TGGATGCCGGATACTCAGTTTCCGGAGCAAAACATGCAGTTTGAATGCCGGATACTCAGTTTCCGGGGCAAATTCAAGAAAATCCGCGGTATTTGAATACAAATTTATTTCACATGCAAACAAAACTGAAAATATGGACAATGAGCTTCGCCGCTTGCGGCGCTCTTCAGGCTCAACAAAAGCCGAACATCATCTATATCCTTGCCGATGATCTGGGATATGGCGATTTAGGTTGCTATGGACAAACAAAAATTGAAACACCTCATATCGACCAATTGGCACGCGACGGCCTTCGTTTTACGCAACATTACTCCGGCTCACCGGTTTCGGCTCCTTCGCGATGCGTACTCCTGACAGGAAAACACAGCGGACACGCCTACATCAGAGGAAACGATGAAATGGGTGAACGAGGCGACGTCTGGAGCCACGAGGCGATGCTCGCCGATTCTACGCTCGAAGGCCAGCGCCCGCTACCGACAGGGACTGTGACCCTCCCCAAGCTGCTGAAAAAAGCGGGATACATGACAGCCATGATTGGTAAATGGGGCTTGGGATATCCGGGGTCCGAAGGTACGCCCAACAAAATGGGATTTGACTTTTTTTACGGATATAATTGTCAACGTCAGGCTCATACGTATTACCCGCCGTTTCTTTACCGAAACGAGCATCGCGAATATCTACAGAATAAACTCTTACCGCCTCATACGCTGCTCGATGAAGGTGCCGATCCGATGCTCGAATCAAGTTACGATAAATATACCCAACAAGCGTATGCGCCCGATTTAATGTGGAAGGAAATATGCTCTTTCATAGAGGAAAATAAAACGCGGCCGTTTTTCCTGATGTGGACGACACCCGTACCTCACGTGCCCCTGCAAGCACCCCGCAAATGGATTGACTATTACGTGAAAAAATTCGGAGACGAAGAACCTTATTCAGGCAAGTCCGGATACTTTCCGGCACGTTATCCCAGAGCCGCGTATGCCGCAATGATCAGCTATCTCGACGAGCAAATCGGCGAATTAATTGCCGAACTGAAACGACAGGGAATTTATGAAAACACGCTCATCCTATTTACCAGCGATAACGGCCCATCCTTCAACGGAGGAACCGATTCGCCCTGGTTCGACAGCGCACATCCGTTTAAAAGCGAACAGGGATGGGGAAAAACGTCGCTGCGAGAAGGCGGTATCCGTGTGCCGATGATTGCAACATGGGAAGGGAAAATCAAAGCCGGAACAACGTCCGATCATATTTCCGCCTTTTGGGATGTGATGCCCACATTAGCCGAGATAGCAGGTGAGAAGCTCTCTGAAACAGACGGTATCAGTTTTCTGCCTGCTTTATTAGGCAAGAAGCAGAAAAAGCACGATTACCTGTATTGGGAGTTTCCTGAAAACGAAGGGTGCAAAGCGATTCGGATGGGAAAATGGAAAGGGTACATCGGCGACATAAAGAAGGGAAACCGCAGCATGGAATTATACGATTTAAAGACCGATCCTTACGAACAACGGAACATGGCTGCAAAATATCCGCGCATCGTCAAAGCGCTTTACGAGAAAATGAATGAAGCACATCGTGAGCCGGAAATAAAGAAGTTTAACATGGAGTGAGTCTTCCCCTGCCCCTGACTGAGACGGCAGGAAGATTCACTCCATGATGCTTTTAAGCCTCTTCCGCCGTGCAAGTCGGTTTCATCACTACGCCCAGACCTTGGCGACCGTCTATTTTGATCGTTATCGGACGGTCAAAATGGACGAGCCGCAAATACTCCGTTTCCCGTACAGCCGGTTGCGCATTCAGAAACGCTTCATCGAAGGTTCCTCCTCCGAATGAAGGATGAATCGTAAAATAGCCCGCGCCGCACGACGTCAGATTCTGGAAGAAGTGCGTTCCCTGACTCGGATCGATCCGGTAATGATCGAGGCTGCATTCCACAATAACGCGCGCATAGCTGATGTGCGACCATTTCACCGGAATGCCCAGCCACGAGTCATGACTCCCCCACCGGCCGGGACCAACGAGCACATAATAACGGCCTCGCTCGGAAAATTCGCGGTTGATAGCCTCGATTTCCGCTGCGATCGTTTGCGTTCGGGACGCATCGAACGCGGCGCTCTTTACGTACAATACATCTTGCACATCGTTCGAGATGCCGTGTCCCAGTGAGTTGGACGACCATAGAATCGTATCCTCCGGTGCCACGCGATTCAAGTCTTCGTCAATCATTTCTTTCTGATCCACAATCGGGCGGATCTGCAGAAAATAAAACGAAGCACGGTCACGCTTCTGGGGATGAATGTTCACCGCAAACTCGATCTCGACCGGACGTCCCATCTCTTTTTGACCGATTTGCAACAACGTGTCGAGCGTCTTGGCAAGCGGAAACATGTCATGTTGCAGAATATTGGCGAACGACAAAATCTTTCGTCCGCCGGGATAATAACCATCACGGATGATATGATCGTGAGGTTCGTACGTCGACGTAATAAATTTCAACGCCCCGTCCTCATCGGCATCTTTGACCCCCAGACGGATCAGATTGAACGAGTCGTCGACCGAAAAGCGGGTCGGCATATTCTTCATATCCAATGCCAGAAAACGCGTCTGCGTCTCCTTCAAGGCAAATTCGGTCGTGCTCATCTGCAGGATATTGCGAGGATGACGCGGCGAGAAACGCAGCGTAGCCCCTCCATCGACAATATATTTGCCCAGTCCCAACGCAATATTGGCAATACCGTCTTCGGCCTTCTCCTTGCCGATGGGATAAAAGTTCAGCGAACGTGCCACCCCGCTGATCAGCGGATACAGACGGTCGTTAAACTGCACCCCGACCACTTCCTGAAGCACGACAGCCATCTTCTCCTGATCGATCAGGTTACTCGTAGCCGTCATATACGCCTTGCTGTCGCGATAAAAGACAGAGGCATAAACGCCTTTGACGGCGTCACTCACCGCTCGCAGCATCTCCTTCTTGTCGTCCATATTGGGGACCATATACGTCGAATACACCCCGGCGAACGGCTGGTAATGGGCATCTTCGAGCAGACTCGACGAGCGCACGGCTATCGGGCGCTTCACGACATCGAAGAAAGCCATCATATCGTCGACCAGCCGTTGCGGAAGTTCTGCCTCCAAGAAACGGCTGAGGATATCCTCGTCACTGATATTGCTCAAAGCAATCGGATACAAACGGTTCGTCTCCATAAATTCATCGAAGATATCGGTACAGAGCACAACCGTTTTAGGAATTTTGACCGAGAAGTTTTCCTGCTCCAGCATCGGGTAGCGCTTGATCATCGCTCCGATAAAAGCCAGTCCGCGCCCCTTGCCGCCCAGCGAGCCTTCACCGATACGCGCAAAGTTGCTGTATTCGTCAAATCGTTCTTTTTGATAAACGGCCACAACACCGGAGTTTTTCATCTGCCGGTACTGTACGATCACATCGAAAATAAGTTGCCGGGCATCGTTCAAGTCCGTGCACATATTCACGTCGATCTGCTTCAGCAGCTCGGCCGGCGGGAACATCGCCCGCGAATAGAAGAAACGCGAAAAATGATTGCGTGAGAGATGATACCGGAGCGAATGTTCCGGAATATGGAAGATCTGATGCTGTAATCCTTTCAGATCTTTGATACGCATGATCTCCTCTTTGGTTTCAGGCTCCAAGATGACGAAATCGCCGAAACCGAAACGTCTCGTAATCTTTTCCCGCAAATCCTGCGGATAGCTCTTAGAGTTCTTATCGATAAACGAAGCGCCCAGTTTCCGGGCGTATTCGAGATTGCTCGACTCGGACGATTCCATGATGATCGGCGTCACCGGCCCGGTTTCGCGCACATATTGCCCGAAACGGTATCCTGCCAGCGCGTCTTTCTTTCCTTCACGCGTAAAACTCATATCGGAAACTATGCCCAAAATATGTTCGCGATACTGATCGTAAATCTCTACGGCCTCTTCATACGTGCGTGCCAGCTTGATCTTCGGTCGTCCGCGCATCCGAAGCGTTCGCTGGTGATCATTCAAAGCCTCTTTGGCAAACTCCTGGCTCTGCTCCAGCACAAACTTGTAGAGATGCGGCAGCGCCGAAGAGTAAAAACGTATCGAATCTTCGACCAGCAAAATGATTTGCACGCCCACACTGGCCGTATCGTCCGGAGCATTCATTGCATCTTCAATCAATTTGATGATGGCTAAAAGCAAATCCGAGTTGCCCAACCAGCTGAAAACGTAATCGATCGCACTTAAATCCTCGTTGGCGACACGCCTCGACACCTCTTTCGAGAACGGTGTCAAGACGACAATCGGGATGGACGGATACTGCTGCTTGATCTCTTTGGGTGCAGCGAAGATATCGGCATCCGTCATGTTAGGCATGAAGATGATCAACTCGAAAGAACGATTGGCCAGCTCCTGCAAAGCCTCCGCTTCGGTCGCCACCTGCGTAAACCGCGGTGGATATCGCAAGCTTAGCGACATATACTCGTTAAAAATCTGTTCATCTACCCGTCCGTCGTCTTCGAGCATGAACGTATCGTATTCCGTTGCAATCAGCAATACATTATATATACGCTTATTCATCAAATTGGCAAACGAAACATCTTTGAACGCAACTTTTTGAAAGTCCTTTATTTTACTCATACAATCTGGTTTCCCGGCCTATTTCGGGATAATCCGCCAAAATTAAAGAAAAATATTTGGTATACCGTAAAAACTCCTTACATTTGTGGACTTTTAAAAATAAAAAAAACATGAAGACCGAAGAAATCTTATTATCATTGGAAGCCAAGCATCCCGGAGAGAAGGAGTATTTGCAGGCTGTCAAAGAAGTGCTTATTTCGATCGAAGATGTGTACAACGAACATCCCGAATTTGAAAAAGCGAAAATTATCGAACGTTTAGTAGAACCGGATCGTATCTTCACCTTCCGTGTACCCTGGGTCGACGATCAGGGCGAAGTCCATGTGAACCTCGGTTACCGCGTACAATTTAACAATGCCATTGGCCCGTATAAGGGCGGACTGCGTTTCCATCCGTCGGTAAACCTTTCCATCCTGAAGTTCCTCGGTTTCGAGCAGACCTTCAAAAACGCGTTGACCACACTGCCCATGGGAGGCGGCAAAGGAGGAGCAGACTTTGCTTTCCGCGGACGAAGCGATGCGGAAGTCATGCGCTTCTGTCAATCATTTATGCTGGAGCTCTGGCGCAACATCGGCCCGGATACGGATGTTCCGGCAGGTGATATCGGTGTTGGAGCACGTGAAGTGGGCTATCTCTATGGCATGTATAAAAAATTAGCTCGTGAAAATACGGGAACGATGACCGGTAAAGGCATGGAATTCGGAGGATCGATCCTGCGTCCCGAAGCAACCGGTTTCGGTGGACTTTATTTCGTACATCAAATGTTACGTGAGCACGGACACGATATTCAAGGCAAAACAGTTGCAATTTCCGGCTTCGGAAACGTAGCTTGGGGTGCTGCTACCAAAGCGACCGAGTTGGGAGCCAAGGTGGTGACGATCTCCGGCCCTGACGGCTATATCTACGATCCGACAGGCATCTCCGGCAAGAAGATTGACTATATGCTCGAACTGCGTGCATCGGGTAACGACATCGTCGCTCCTTATGCCGACGAATTCAAGGAAGCCACCTTCTTCGCAGGCAAACGTCCTTGGGAGCAGAAGGTTGATATCGCGCTGCCGTGTGCTACACAGAACGAATTAGGTGCTGAAGACGCACGTACGCTGATCGACAACAATACGCTATGCGTGGCCGAGATTTCGAACATGGGTTGTACGGCCGAAGCAGTCGACTTGTTCGTACACAACAACCGTCTGTTTGCTCCGGGTAAGGCCGTGAACGCAGGTGGTGTGGCCACATCGGGGCTGGAAATGACGCAGAACGCGATGCATATCTCATGGCCGGCATCGGAAGTAGACGAGAAACTGCATCAGATTATGAGCAGCATTCACGAACAGTGTGTGCTTCACGGTCGCGAAGGCAAATACATCAACTACGTGAAAGGAGCGAATATTGCAGGGTTTATGAAAGTAGCCCGGGCAATGATGGCGCAAGGCGTAGTATAAATATTCACATCCGGCGATTGCGGCGGAAAAAGAAGCAACACCGCTTATTTTCCCCGCACCTTGCCGGGATTTTTAGCAATGAAATCTTTCCAACCGGTGTATGCTCTTTCGGGCATGGGCCGGTTGGTTTGTAAATAGTGACAATAGGCCGCGGCCAATCCATCGGTTGCGTCTAACTGCGGTAGCATATGTTCGTCGGGGATACGGAGGATATGCTGTAACATGCCGGCCACCTGTTCTTTCGCCGCTTGTCCGTTGCCGGTGATGGCCATCTTGATTTTCAACGGCGCATACTCGAATATCGGCACATCACGATTTAATGCTGCGGCAATGGCAGCGCCCTGCGCACGTCCCAGTTTCAACATACTTTGTATATTCTTTCCAAAGAAAGGCGCTTCGATCGCCATCTCGTCGGGATGATATTGGTCGATCAGCGAGATGACACGTTCATAAATGCGGCGCAGACGTACATAGTGATCTTCATAACGGTCTAATTTCAAAACGCCCATCGTTTCAAGAGATGCCTTACGTCCGTTGATGGAAAGTACGCCATATCCCATCACGATCGTCCCCGGATCGATACCGAGGATGATACGTTCTGCTGCCGACACCTCCTCTCCCTTCATGTTAGCTCCAACTCTTCCAATAAGGTTGAAAACCCGGCCATCTCCTCTCCGAATCGGGCGATAAGTTCCTGATGTAAAACCGTCCCCTCGTCGCACATCCAGGCTTGTAACGTTTTTTCATCGCTTACTCCGAACTGTACCGACACACTGACTCCTTCCGCTCCTTCCACCTCATGGACGACTCGTTGTAGACGGGGTGATCGGAGTAGCCCGCTACGTATTGCGGCAGGGATGTAAACCGTCCGTAAATAAGCAAGCCCTTCTTCATATTTCTTATGCGAGAGATGAAATGTCGTATAAAAAACAAGCATAGTCCGTAAAATTCCCGTCAAAGGTAGCGCTATTATTGAAAAAAACGTTACCTTTGCCACGAAATAATTCGAGGGGTATTAGCTCATCTGGCTAGAGCGCGACACTGGCAGTGTCGAGGTGAGCGGTTCGAGTCCGCTATACTCCACTTTGGAGGGGAAGAAGCATATTCTTCCTTTTTTTATTCCCTGACTTGGGCGAAATATTTCCTCCGTGCTTCTCGTGCGTCGTCAAGCCTCCGTATGTTTTATGAGAACGGTGTATGAGTTTTAAACAGTTTGAATTAGGAATATCTGAATGTGTGAGTCTCCCGCTTCTTACGAAAAAGGACATAAATTCTCGTTGAAAAAAACTTTATGTACCCTATTGTGATAGGAAGGCAACAGTCCTCAACTCAACATCAGCCTTATGCTTTGTATGTTAGATCACACAAACAAAATATGTAGAATAATATTGCATATATGATATTTTTTTGGAAAAATATTTTCTTCTCTCATAATTAACCTCTACTTTTGCCGTGAAGTATTAACACTTCCGATTTGCAAATCAGTTAAATTTTTTATATAAAAAGGACATGAAAACAAAATTACTTGGGATTCTTGCTCTCTTTCTGGGGGTAGTTTATACTGCACAGGCGCAGTTCCGCATCGGAACGACGGACTACCCGACACTGAGCGCGGCCGTGGCTGCCGTCCCCGCAACGGGAATCCCCACTACCATCGAAGCCACAACGAATCACAGTATGACGACGGCTGTAACCGTAAACAGCGGCCAGCACATCGTGTTGAAAAGCGCGGAAGGTATCTTTACGCTCAAACGCAGCGCAGCACTCCTGACGCATCTGATCATCGTACAAAACAATGCCACCCTTATCATGGAGAACATTGTACTGGACGGAGGAGCCATCTGGGATAATCAGGAATTAACCGTACATGCAGATACAACCCGTATAAATAGCGGGCTTATTGCAGAAAGGCCTCTTATCCTTGTGAATGAGGGTGCTACACTGACACTAAACGAAGGTACGGTATTACAAAATAACCACAACACCGGTTCGGGCGATTGTGCCGGCATACGAAACTCCGGAAAGTTAACGCTCAACAACGGCTCTATGATCCGGTTATGCTCTTATTATACATCCGGCCCACTCTCAGGAACGGTCGCAGGCGGTATTTGTAGCATCAGACCCAACTCCATCGTTATAATGAATGGCAATTCGACCATCGCAGGATGTATGTCGAAATCAAGAGACAATGACGCCGGAGGCATCTTCAGTGGGCATGGATCAGAAGTAGTGATGAACGACAATGCGTCCATCTACGGATGTTACTCTACAAATGGAGGAGGAGGCATCACACAACGAGAAAGGAAACTGATCATGAATGGGAGTGCATCTATTCATCACTGCGCCGCAAACAATGGGGGCGGCTTTTTGGGCTATACCAACGCAACGATCGAAATGAACGGGAACTCGGCCATACATGATAACGAAGCGTTTCAGCTCGGAGGCGGAATCAGTTTATTCAGTAATAGCGCAAGTGGAGGTGCAAGTTCTAAACTTTTTATGAGCAACAATGCTGCCATATACAACAATAAATCAAGAAAAGCAGCTGGAGGAGTTGCCAATCGGGGAGGATGGATTTATATGAACAATAATGCCTCTATCCACCATAATGAGTCTGAAACGTTTGGTGGAGGTGTCGCCCTCTCAGGAACACCGACCGCTCAAGGGTATCTGTATATGAATGGGGGACGCATTAATCATAACGCAGCGAAAACAACACAGGGAGGTATTGCCATGGCATCACACGCAACTCTACACCTCAGAGGCGGAGAAATCAGTTATAATACAGCGGAAAGAGGCAGTGGAGGAGTCCATGCTTCCGGTCTGACCGATACCATCCGTATATCTGGCGGACGAATTGCCTACAATAAAGCTCCGACAGCTGCCGGTATCGGTTTAAATAATCAGGCTGTGCTTTATATGACCGGTGGAGAGATCAGCGGAAATCAAGCCTTAAACAAAGGAGGAGGAATCTATATCGGATCACATGCCACAAATCCTCCGATCGTAAACATCCTCAGAAGCGCAGCGATAAACAACAACAAAGCACCTGTGGGCAACGGCATATTCATGGCAGCCGACAAGAACGGCGGACCGGCCTCGGTGTTTAATCTCGGAGGGACAGCGCTTATAACGGATGAAATCTTTTTGGAGAAAGACACCTTAAATCCTGCACCTGACGGCGATCCGCTGCGCAATAAGTTTATTACGCTCATCAGTGAACCCGAACGGAAGTTTAAAGTCAGTACGGACCTGCAGCGTGACGCTCCTTACGGACGAATCATTGTCGTGCCCGGTACAGCAACCATAGATGGTACTACTTATACGCTGGCCGATGCTTCTTCTTATACCGACAAATTCACACATCCGATAAAATCCGTAGCAGCAGGACTTCCTACTACTCCTACAGCACAGAAGCTGATTCTGGGATGCTACGAGCCGGATAAGATTACAATTCTCCGTACACCTTTGGGCAAACCGGCTAAGATCAATGTACCGCAGACTTTCGCCGTCAAAAACGCTTCATCCTCCATCTCCGGATATACGTGGACATTCGCAGAAGGAACACCGGCCTCATCAACGGCTGCTACGCCGAGTGTGACATGGACAACCATTGGCCAAAAACAGATTGAACTGAAAATCTCTGAAAAGGGCGTCAGCTATGCTCCGGGCGACACAATGCGGTGCGAAATGGTCGCGAAAAGAAAGATCGCCGTGCAAGGAAGAACGATCGACTTCTTCGTGAATAAACGATCCACGTCCGGACAACAGACCGGCCTTTCATGGGAAGACGCGTTTCTGAACCTCGATACGGCTCTGGCTGCCGCCGGCAAAGGTGACCGAATATGGGTTGCCAAAGGGGTGTATACGCCTTCTCGCGGATCGTATGTGATGGCCTACGACAGTGTGGAGGTATACGGCGGATTTGCAGGAACAGAGTCTGCCCTTGAGGAGCGTAAGCCGGTGGATCACCCGACAACGTTGCAGGGAAAAGACTCATCCGTGATCCGGATTAACGGAAACCTCTCATATCCCGAAGGCGGGTGTGGCGTCAGCCGCGGAGCACGCTGGGATGGCTTTATCATCACCGGTGGAATCGCCAAAAAGGGCGCCGGCATCCTTAACGATAACGGATCGCCCACGATAGCCAACTGTATCATCCGGGGCAACGCGGCCACACACGAAGGCGGCGGTGTATATACGCTTTCACGTGGCACATGTGCAGCCGGTAGCCCGCTGTTCATGAATACGGAGATCAGCGGGAACACAGCTCGACGCGGAGCAGGGCTCTATAACGAAGGTGGAAAAACGGAGTTACTGAATGTAACCGTCTCCGGAAATCATGCCACCGAATCCGGAGCCGGTATGTATAACGCTCAAACCACCGGTGTCAAAGTCATAAATACAATTATTTATGATAATCGTACGAAGGCTGAGGAGATGTTACCCAATATCGTGAATATGGGTATTGGTACGGAATACCGTTTCTGCCTGATCCAAGGGGCGAATCTTCCAAACGCATGGAGCTTATTGGGAACAAATGTAGAGGGAAATATCTCCGAAAATCCGGATTTTGTTAAATCCGGATTTAACACGAACGGTTCGATGGTAGCAGGCGACTACCGCCTGAGAGACGCACGCAGTGTGGCTTACGATGCAGGCTGGAACTCTCCGGTTATCAAGGCCGGTTTATCGAAAGATTTGGCCGGACGTGACCGTATCTACGATAGCCGGGTGGATATCGGAGCCTACGAATTTATTCCGATTAATATGCCTCCCATTCAACTGAATCATAGCATTACCATAAACGAATGCGATCATGCGAAAACGAAACCGGGCAAAGGCATTCATGCCGTAATCTCAAAGCAGGATTTTACGATGACCATTACCCCGGACGAAGGATATACCCTCGAAGAATTGGTAATCACAACAGGTTCCAAATGGCAGGACAAAGAAGGCGGTATGAAGAAAACAATGAATGCCGACGGTAGCATGACCGTGATCTTCCGCTATGTCACAGAATCGCTGAATGTTCAGTTCTCCGGTGTTAAACCGACCGCGACGCAGTTGGTAGAAGCAAGTACAGCCGTATGGGCCGGCAAAGACGCGATACACGTACGCACCGATCGGGCGGCCATGGTACAAATCTACACCGTAATGGGCACGCTTTCTCATCGCCAGCAGATATCGGCCGGCGAAATGACAATCCCAATGGCAAGAGGATTATATATCGTCAAGATAGATGATCTGGTTCAGAAGGTCGTTGTCAGATAAAACAGAGCTATAAAAATACGGTGTCACGGAAAGGCAGAAGATCGATGTCTTTTCCGTGACACCGTTTATTAAGAGAAATCCGTAATGAAAAAAAACAACTCTGACGTATATCAATCAGCTGAAGGCAGACGACTGCTTCACAACCTCTATCGCAAACATCTGCTGGCATTGGATGTTCCCTTGTCGGAGCAGATGGTGGAAACAAATTTCGGCGATACCCACGTAATGCACTACGGCTCTCCGTCCGGTATCCCTGTCTTATGCTTCTGTGGAGCATGGATCACGAATCCCTTAGGGATGCGTCCTTTTATCGAAGGGCTTGATTTAACACGCTTACGTCTCGTTGTGCCCGATGTGCCCGGAGGTCTCGGATTTAGCGCCGAACGGCGTCTTCATGCCTCGAAAGGCGAATACGGACAGTGGGCTTTTCAGGTGATGGATACGCTCGGGATGCGGGAATGTTCCGTCTTAGGCTACTCTTTCGGTGCCCCTCTCGCGTTACAGCTTTGTCGGGAAGCTCTGCTGTGCGTCCGGCGGCTTCTCCTCGTTCAGCCGGCAGGCATTACAAAGGGGGCTTCGTCAAAAGTCGAGAAGCTGATGCGTCTCTCAGGCAAAGAAGAAACGCAACTCACACAAGAGTTACTAAAAAAGAGCTTAACGCCGATGCTTTCGTTCGAACACGACGAATTGATCGAAATGACGAAGATGCTCTTTCTGCATGCGAAAGTCACTAAAGGAGACTGGAAAGAGCTCCGGAAAAAGGACCTGAATAAATTCCGTGCTCCCGTAGGCCTGATCGCCGATCCATCCGACGATTTGTTTCCCGGCGAAGAAATCGTCAAAAAAGCCCGCAAGCTCATCCCCTTCCTCGAAATGTCAAACCTCACACATCTCGGATGTCATTACGGACTGTTTAAAAACGATACACAAACACAAGAAGTCATGCAGTCCATAAACGACTTTCTGCTACGGGGCGCGTAGCAAGACAAAAAAACATTCCGCCCGGAAATGGTGGAGGTCGCAATGCTTTGACCATTAGTCAATGGACAGTTTTTTCCCGGTTTCAGCCTTTTGACTATTAGTCAATGACCGACTTTTTTCGTTTTCGAGGCTTTGACTTATAGTCAATGGACGAT
>NZ_JAUMYS010000079.1 GCF_030528505.1 Tannerella sp. | reverse complement strand
TCTTTTTGTCATTTTGTCCGATATTTTTCTGTCAACTTTTTTCAGGACATGACAACAAAATTACGAACACTGAACGCTGAACACTGTAAAAGCCCTGAAAGGGCCTACTAATTCAGCCCAATGCGAAGCGTTGGGGAAAAGGCATCCTTCCCGGCGGAGGGCTGAAAGCCTGAATTATATTAATTGTTATGCATGGTAAACGCCGAACGGTATATCGCGTAATTTGGGATAAAACGATGACTTTGCACTTACGAACGTCTGAAATGATGATAAGCCATCCTATCATTCGGTAAATTTCTGTGTTATCTTGATGTATCTTCTCAGATATTTTTCACCAATTTATTCTTTACATACTTCCATGCTTCCTCCATCCGATAGGATATTCCGGGACGGATGATTGCAAACATATCGGAAAGAAATTCATTGTCTTTTATCTTGATTTCCATATGATTGAGAAACTGCTTGCATGTAGGCGGTTGCCTCACCACGAATGCCATATATCGGTGATAACATTCCAATATTTTGGCACTGTCTGTTTCGTTATGTATCATTGCCCAATAAAGGTCGAAGAGGTCTCGTCCTTTCCTCCGTTGATACAAAGCGCGGAGTTTCGTTCCCAGTAATTCCTCCAACTCGTAGCAAGTCAGTTCACATTGGCCGGTAAACCATGAATTAGACATTTGAAAAGGAATTTGCTTTAATCCTAACACACAGAAATGCTCACGGGTATTGATTTCTATTTTTAACCGCAAATCGATAGTGGGTGGAAATTCTGATTCGAAGCGGTAAATAATGGTATTGTTATGGGTATGCTGCTTGACCGTCCGTTTTGTTCCCAAGAAAGCGAGCTGTTTACGTATTTCTTTCAATATAGGGTTAATGGGAGATGATTTTATCTGTACCAAATCAATATCTTCCGAATAGCGTACTTGTGGTTGTATATAAAGTTTGTGCAGAGCGGTTCCTCCACGAAACGCCAACGTTTCCCTGATAAATGGCGAAGCAAACATCTCCACTAACGCGCGGCTGATTACCAAGTCTTGTTCCACTTGTGCTTCGTTTATCCACGGAGCAACGGTTTTCCATTCGAGAATGTATCCTTGAGGTATCATAGCATATCTGTTTCTATTTCATCATTCACAATGATTTTCCACTTGTTGTTCAATACTCCACGCTTTTCTGCAGACAAGGAAAGGTATTGGGGATATACAGCCCGTTTGACAAGAACAGCGAACAGTCCTTTTGTCAGGTCTTCCTTTCCAAGCAGATTTTCAAGGATGTACCCCAACCGCTGTATAATAGCCGTCGGATAAGAGACAATGGCACGTCGCAAAGATAACTTGTTGATGTGTTCGGAAAGTTCATCGATTACGCTAATCACTCTGCCTAACCCGAATACGCGTTGGTTCTCCAAAAGGTCGAGCATGGTCGCTTCCGATGTAGAGACATTCACATATCCTGTACGAGTTTTCATCTGTGTAACACAAGAATTATCCCATTCTTTTCTCACATTGAAAGATATATGTAACCTGCCTCTTTCTATGGATCTAACGGGAGGTATACCGATGGTAACGAAATACTGCATCGGCTGTTGGTGGCCGGCACCGTGAAGGGCTGCTGCAGACAGAAGTGAAACGTAGTATTCTCTTTTCACATATTTCATTAAATCATCGATATACATGATAGGTGGCACATTCTTTTGCAAGGAAAACTCCGGCGTGATGATGACGTAAAAACCTCGCCTGATAAGAGCGATTTCTCCTTTGTTGGCCAAACGGGAAAGAGAAACCTGTGCGATCTTTCTGCCATATCCGCTTTGTTGCATTACTTCCTCAATAGTAAACGAAATCCGTCCCATTGTCAGCACTTGTCGAATAAAATCGGTATAGGAGAATCCTTTTTCTGTCATATCGAAATATTTTATTTTCTTTATAAGTAGCGTATATTGCTACCATTTGCAAAAATAAACTTTTCTTGGGGAAATGCAAATAGTTTGCTCGGGGGCAAACCTTAAAAAGCCAATACATAGATCAATAGAAAGGCATACAGCAGGACATTGCGGGCGGTTATGGCGAGTGTACGGTTGAGAGCGGCGCCATGCTGACGAGACAGGTCCTGCCATGTAAGTAATACGATCATCAGGAAGAAAATAAACAGGAACCAGATGCTTCGGCTACGATAGAGATAGACCGGCCAGGAACAAGCAACGGCCAGCAGCGCGTTGATCAGATAAAGAGTCGTTCCGAAACGTCGTCCGAACATAACGACTGTCGTGCGTTTACCGGCTTGCGCGTCTTGCTCTCTGTCGCGCACATTATTTACCAGCAGGATATTTACGGAAAGTAGTCCCATGGCTATTGAAAGCCAGCCGGCTGTCCAAATAAACTCTTGTGCTTGTACATAATAAGTAAAACATACGGGAATAACACCGTAGAACAGTAGTACGGCCAGATCGCCCAACCCGTGATAAGCCAGCGGATAAGGTCCGGCCGTATAAGCCAGCACACAAAGGGCAATAGCGAGTCCGACAAAAATCAGCCACCAGTCGCTGAAGAGCAGCAACGCAAAGCCGCAAAGAGAAGCTGCGGATAATGTGACGAAAGCTCCGGTCAGCATCGTCTTGGGAGTAATCCATCCCGAAGCGACTGCCCGCTGTTGTCCCAGACGTTCTTCCGTATCGGCTCCTTTTTTAAAGTCGAAATAGTCATTGAAAAAGTTGGCTGCTACTTGTGCCAGCACGGCAACAGCCATGCATAATGCTGCGGGTATCCACTGAAAGGCATCGTTTCTATAGGCCAACGCACAGGCTACCAGTACCGGGCTGACCGATGCCGCCAGCGTTTGTGGGCGTGCCGCCCGTATCCATGCTTTACATTTGTTCGGTTTCATTCTATCCCCTCCGGAGCTTTGCTTCTTTGTATTGTCGGATCATCTTTCTGCGTACACGAATAATCTGCCTCCTGTAAACAAGCGCTGCCATGATAAAATATACGCCCGTATGTATCCATAGCAAACGATATTCGCGTGCCACGTCATGCAATGAGGCTCCGCAACTTTTGATCAGTACGAAGCCGCGTATGGCAGGAGTGGAAGGAAACACGTCGCCCAAGATTTTCCAATAGATGGGGAATGCCTCTGTCGGCCATGAGATGCCCGAAATGAAGAGCAGAATCACGGACATAAAGACGAAGATCATCATCGGCGATTCGCGGGTGCGCATAAAGCCCGAAAGCGTAAGAGCCATCAAGATACACGCGAAAAGGTAAGGCAACAGAAATAGCAGGATGTCCCATGGATTACCGACGCTTGGAAATGAAAAGAGCTTCGGTACCACGATCAGTGTCCAGATACATACCGGAACGTAGATCACCACGTAGGCGAGTGATTTACCCAGTACGACGCGCAACGTACCCTTAAAATGCCGGTCTATCGGTACGAGATGGTGAAACTTGTTGCGTTCACGCGCCGTGCCTCCCAGCATGCCGATGCCCAACACCAGCGTCTGCTGGATAATCAGGATCAGTACCGCCGGCAGAAGAAAACTCGCAAAACCGTTCGACGGATTAAATAACGTCGTCGATTCGTACGGGATCGGATCGATTTCTATTTCTTTCAGTTGTTCGGTCGATTTCGGTCGATTCTGTGCGTGTATCTCACCTCCCATTTCAAGTGAAACCTCTGTTGCGGAAAGCAGCATCGCTTTATAATAAAGCAACAGACTCATATCACAATAGAGGGAAACCGTAGCCTGCCGTCCCGAATGCAGGTTCTTACTGAACTCGGGCGGAAACAGCAGGATGCCGTATGCTTCTTTTTTATTCAGCATCGTTTGTGCCTCGTCCATCGAGAGACACGAACGAACGACCTGCACGTCCGGCGTGGCATCTACACGGCGTACAAACTCACGACTGTAAAACGATTGGCTCTGGTCTACGACCACAATCTTTACATCATGTACCGTTTCGGGATGATAGATCAGCGAATAAATCAGCGGATAGGCCAGCGGGACCAGAAAGAAAAAGATCATTACACCGCTATCTTTGAAGATCGCTCTGAATTCTTCTCTCCAGATATAAAACAAATCCCGGATACCTTCACCGATGATTCTTGATAATTTTTTTTCTTTTTCCATCGTTTCTTTTTCTTGTTATGGGATATAATGGAAATACAGCATCGCATTCTTCAGATACCTACGCATGATGATAGGCAACAGGAGGAAACCGGCAAGCCATACGTATTCTCCCCATGTGTACACTAATTCACGTCCGTTCAGTGCCTGATCGATATAAATCAGCAGGTAATGCCGGAGCGGATAGAGATAGGATACGGCATGAAATTCGGGATACATGGCCGATACGGGGTAGGAGAGTCCGCAGATCGAAAAGCCCAACATACCGAAAAGAGAGGCTAAGCTAAGTCCCAGCCGCACCGTAGGCAACACGCTGATCATAAAGACTCCGAGTGCCTGTGAGGCGATTACCAGCAGAAACATGGCAACGAGCATCGGCATCCAGCCCGAATGAAGCGGAAAGGCGTTATATCCGTAGAGAATCGCGCACATCAACGCTCCGACAGCCGTAAAAACAACGGTGTGAGGAAGTAACTTTCCAATCACACTGACGGTGATGGAGCCATGCCCCATATTCAGCCAATCGCGTGATGTTCTGTCTTTGATCTCCGTCCCGATCGAAAAAACCGTTACGATAAAGATCAGTAACTGCAATAGACCGGGCAAAATCGCATTGTTCAGGTAGATCGAATAATTGAGCCAGGGATTCCCGATCGCATGTGTATCGATGATAATCGGCTGTATTTGCGCCATGATCTGGTCTGTCGTATATCCTTTGGCTTCTCCTATTCGAAGGCCAACGGCTCCACCGGCTAATACCGAGGTCGTTTTCATATCTCGAAACATCAGCGAGCCGGCAATCAGGAACGATCCGTTCGTATAAAACGACAGTTTCGGTCGTTTGCCTGATGAAGCTTCACGCTGAAGCCCTTTCGGGATATGATAGATCCCGTAAACAGTTCCTTTCTGCATCTCCCTTCGTGCTTCATCAAACGAGGCGCATTGCATCGTTACCGAAGTCTGCTCGAAAGCATCCAGCTGACGAATGAGTCGGCGCGATGTGGGCGTATTGTCCAAATCGACGACGGCTACCGGAAGATTTGTCGGCAGTCCACCTTGCATCAATGTCATGAGAAAGAACAGGCTGCCAATCGGTGCAATAATCATACAAAAGAAATACAACGGATTCGAACAGAGCCGCCGGATTTCCCGTACGGATATCCACTTCAAACTTCGTATGCCTTCCCGGATGGTCATCACTCTCCCCTTAACGCTTGATGATGACAGACATTCCGGGACGCAGGTCCGCTATCTTTTCGATGGGACGTGCACGCACTTCGAACGTTTTTGCATCGAACTGGCCGGTCGCTTTCGTGGCCTTCCATGCGGCATACGTGCCCATGGCTTTCATATAATACACCTTCATCGACACTTCCTGATTATTGAGTGCGGGAATAAAACCTTTGACCTCTGTTCCGACTTTGATCTCACTCAATAAATCTTCCCGTACACTGAATGTGATCCACAAGTCGTTTAAATCTGCAATGTTCATGATCGGGGCACCTGTTCCGACCAGCTCTCCCACCTGAGGGAAACGTTCTACGATCTCACCGTCGATAGGCGAGACCAAGGCCCGTTCGCCGATGTACGATTGCACCTCGGCCACCGCACCTTTCGCTTGTTGAACGAGTGCCGAAGCAGCCATCTTGTCTTCACGGCGCGCTCCTTCTTTCGCCATCTCATACTGTGAACGAGCCGCCTTTTCGGTCGCAACCATCGCATGGTAATTGGCTTCTACCTCATCGCGTTTTTGAGCAGACATGACGCCCTGTTCGTAGAGACGCTGTACGCGGTCGTACGATTTTTGGGCAATATCGAGTCCGGCTTTTGCTTTCTGCCACAGTTCATACGCACCGGTAACTTCCTGCGAACGGGCACCGGTCATGGCTTTCGTATTCTGTGCTTCGGCAGCCTGACGGACAGCCTCGGCCTGTTGCAACTTGGCCATAATCTCCGGGGTGTCAAGGAATACCAGCGTGTCGCCTGCACGCACCTTGTCTCCCTCGCCAAAGCGATACGATTCGATGCGTCCGGGAACTTTGCCCGAAATACGTACCTGGGTCGCTTCGGCCTGACCCATGATAATCTCGTCGGGGGGAGACAACAGGAAAAAGCCGGCTAATGCAACTAGTCCTATGATTATCAGTACAGCAATAAATGCCAACAGCATGTTGTTGATCGAATATTTTTTCTCGCTCATCGTGATAATATTATTTATAAAATGTATAAATGTTCGTTATAACTCAAATTTCTGATTATTTCGTCAGTTTTCCCAAGGCCTTGTGCAGATATACTTCTGTCAGCTTGACTTCAATCTGCGCATCGATCAGTTGTGAACGTGCCGATACCCAAGCCGTCTGCGCTTCCATCAGGTTCAGTGCGGGAATCACTCCTTCCTCAAAGCCCAAATTGGCATAGCGAAGATTCTCCTCCGCTTTTTCCATATTTTTCGTCGAAGCGGTCAATTGTTTGCCTGCTTCGTTGACTTTATATACAGACTGATTCACCTGTAACTCGATTTTTTCACGCACTTCTTCAAACTCCAGCTTCTTGATCACCGTCTCTGCTTTGGCCGAGTTACGTCTGTGCGTTCCTTCCCACCAATCGGATAAAGGAACTTTTACCATCACACCGACATTGTACATGCCGGAAAACTCATTCTTAAAACCGTTGTACGAGTTTGGATTGGTGATCAGGTAGTTGGCTGTCAGCACGACACTCGGTAACATCTCGGCCAATGCAATCTGTTCTTTCTTCCGAAAAATTTTTGCGGCCAGATCGAGGCTTTTCAATTCGGGACGGTTACTGAAGGCCTCTTCTACATGGGCTTGGGCAGATGCCGGCTGCACTGTGAGGTGATCGATATTTTCATCAGCCAAAGTCATGGGGTTTCCCATCTCGAGTCCACAGATTTGAGCCAGCAGCATACGCGACAGTGCCAAGCCGTTATCGACTTTATTCTGTGCCATCTCCGCTTCGTTCAGCTTCACCTTCACCGTCAAACCGTCTGCTTTCGTGGCCACCCCTTGTTCAATCATCGCGGTGATATCGTTATCCATCTTCCGAAGCAGGTCAACATACGCATCGGCCAGTTTCTTTTTGTTCGCTAGCGAGATCACCTGCCAGTAGGTTTCATCCGTTCGATAAATCACATCCTGCAATTTTGTGTCGTGCATCGACTCGGCCAGCTGACGGGCGTAAGTCGTGATCTGATTGTAAGACACAATTTTTCCACCCATAAAAACCGGTTGTACCAAGGATACATCACCGATCCAGACATTGCGGATATCGAGATGCGTCGCATCCTTCATCTTTTCCATGACCTGCGGAAGGATAAGTCCCAGTTCCGGAAACTTTTGAAGCATCGGAGCCGTAATGGACGACAAAGACGAAAATTTACTATAGTCAACAAGCTCAATATCTTTACTGTTCCGTATATATGTTCCCACGGCCGAAACTTGCGGAAAATATTTCGTACGTGCCGCATTCCGCTCTTCCTTAGCCTTGTCGACCAATTTACCGGCCACTTTCAACTCTTTGTTGTTCGCAATCGCCAGCTGACGGCACTGTTCCAGCGTCAGCACTTCCTGTGCTGTGGCACAAAAAGGCAGAGCAACCGCCATCCATATAAAAACAAACTGTTTCATTTTCTTTAATTTTGGGGGTGCAAAGATACAAAAGTAAAACATAAGGAATATATTTTAACAGGCAAAATGAACACAAAACATTCCTTTCTGAATCTTTTTAGCTATTTTTTCTCATATTTACTGCAAGTTCATCGGAAGGACGCAATTCCATCATAATCATCCCGTCAATGACGGGGCACGAGATCGGTTTGCCGTTTATTTTTACTTCCAGAAGAGGCATATCCTCCCGTATCTTAATCCGAAACGTACCTCCTTTTTTTGCTTTCAATCCGGCATGGAGCCACTCGCCGTCATTCCATTGAGCATGTACTTCGCCTGCCCCTTGCACACATAAACCTTTGAACTCACCGTTTTTCCAGGCTGGAGGCAGCGCCGGGAGAAATTCGATATATCCGTTCTGGCTCTGTACCAGCATCTCGGCAATCCCTGCACATCCTCCGAAGTTTCCGTCAATCTGGAACGGCGGATGCGCACAGAACAGGTTGGGATAGGTGCCGCCTCCGTGCTTCATTTCTATGTCTTTCCGGAGAGAAGGCCTGAGCAGATCGGCCAAGAGCTTATAAGCATGTTCCCCATCGTGCAATCGTGCCCAGAAATTCACTTTCCATCCCATCGACCAACCGGTACTTTCATCCCCTCGTGCTTCGAGTGTTTTGCGTGCGGCTGCGGCCAGATCGGGAGTTCGCTCCGGCGAAATTTCATTGGCCGGATACAAGCCGTACAAATGGGAAACGTGGCGATGATGCGGTTCTGCTTCCTCATAAGGCTCCAACCATTCCATGATACGTCCGTCGGGGCCGATCGTCGTAGGCATTAAGCGCGCTTGGTAATCGGCCAGCGTTTGAGAAAACTCTTCGTCCGTGTTGAGCAGTCGGGCAGCCTGAATCGTGTTGGAGAATAACTCGCGGAGAATCTGATTGTCCATCGTCGAGCCCGCACAAACACTCACTTTTTTTCCGTTAGGCATTACGTAGGCATTTTCGGGCGAAGTGGTCGGGGCTGTAACTAAGTAGTGACTGCGAGGATCTTCGACCAGCATATCGACGAAGAAAAGAGCCGATTCACGCATCACCGGGTATACGTCTCGCAGATAAGCCGTATCGAGTGTAAACAGATAGTGCGTGTACAGATGCTCGCAAAGCCATGCCGCCGAAGTGTTTGTCGCACCCCACGAAGGATGCTCGCCCGGAGCCGTAAATTCCCATACGTTACCTAAGATATGCGTCACCCAACCGCGAGCGTTATAAAAAGCTTTCGCCGTCTGTCGTCCGCTCTCGACCTGTTGCTTGGTCCATTCGATCAGCGGCAGATGAAGTTCCGACAGATTCCCTGTTTCAGCCGGCCAGAGGTTCATCTGCAAGTTGATATTGAGATGATAGTCTCCGTTCCATGGGGTATGGATCGTATTGCACCAAAGCCCTTGCAAGTTCGGCGGCAACAGTCCCGGGCGTGTCGACGAGATCAGCAGATAGCGGCCGAACTGATAATACAAAGCCAGCAACGAGGGGTCGTTCTTGTCGTTCTGAAATGCTTCCAGACGTTTATTCATCGGTAAGTCCTCTTTCTGCGCATTGCGTCCGAAATGGACGGCTACCCGATGATAAAGTTCCTGATAAGCACGGACATGTTCTTCTTTCAGCGTTTCATAACTTTTGCTTGCGGCAGCCCTGAGCGACGAATCGATCTGTGCATCGACCGCTTTACCGAAATAATCGGTGGCCATTCCGACCAACAGGATAATTTCGGATGCCTCTTCAACCAAAAGCGTCGTATCGTTGAAGGCTTTCACTTCACCTCCGTTGGGAAGCACTACCTGTACGCGTGAAGCATAACGGATACCTTGACCGTCTTCGGCGCCCGGCACCGTCTTCTGTTTTGCCGCAGGGATGCTGTCCGATCCCTTTGTGCGGTTTCGCATCGCTTCTTCTCGTTCGAGTTGTTCTTTCGTCTTATACGTATCTCCTTCGTAAAGTCTCCCGCGCATTTCAAGCTCGTTATTTCCGGCCTTTACGGCATAACGCTCCGGTCGATTCATTCCGATTTCGCATTGCAGCTTGCGCCCGTTGTTTACTTTCAACCGGATGACGGCCACATCGTCTGCGAACGAGGTGAACATTTCGCGCGAGTATTCCGTTTTCCCTCTACGGAACGACTGGGTCGTTATTGCCTGCTCCAAGTCTAACTCTCGCCGGTAGTCGGAAACTTGTGCATCGTCTGCGGCATCGTACGTGAAGTCCAGCACGAGATTACCCAGCAACTGATAGCTACCGTAGGGCTTATTCGCGCCTCTTCCCCGTCCGCTACCTTCGCCGTAGCAGACAAATGTGTCGTACATAAGCTCCTGCGCTTCATCGTTACGTCCGGCAAACAGCAACTCGCGGATTCGGCCCAGCGACTTCTGTGCTGCGGGATTGTCGGTCTGCTGTTTACTGCCGGACCACATCGAGATTTCGTTCAAGACGATGTTTTCTTTTTCAATGCCTCCGTTGGGCATGAGTCCGATACGGCCGTTGCCAAGCGGAAAAGACTCTTCCCAAAGGGTGGCCGGTTCATCGAAATGATAAGCCATGCGGCCATTCGAACGGACATCCGGTAAACGGTCGCAAGCCATGAGAATGGCGCCAACGAATAAGAGTTTTACGATTTTCATGTTATCTTTATGAAATGGTTTATATTGTTTTCATGTTCCGAAAAAGAACGGCTTCCGGAAGGCCTCTTCGGCTCAAAATTTTTGCATATCGCAAAGCCTTTTGTAATAGCCGTCCGTGGCAATCAGTTCGTCATGCCGCCCTCGTTCGACGATCGCTCCTTCGTGCATTACGCAGATCTCGTCGGCTTTACGGATGGTCGACAAGCGATGAGCGATTACGATGGTCGTACGGTTACGCATCAGGTTTTCGAGCGCTTCCTGCACCAGCCTTTCTGATTCCGTGTCGAGCGCCGAGGTCGCTTCGTCGAGAATCAGCACCGGCGGATTTTTCAGAATCGCACGTGCGATGCTGATGCGCTGCCGTTGTCCGCCGGAAAGTTTTCCGCCACGGTCGCCGATGTTCGTTTCGTACCCTTCTTCCGAAGCCATGATAAAGTCGTGCGCATTGGCGATCCGTGCCGCTTCTTCCACCTCTTCGCGGGTAGCCGATTCCACCCCGAAGGCGATGTTGTTAAAGAAACTGTCGTTGAACAGAATCGCCTCCTGATTCACGTTACCCATCAATCCGCGCAGATCGACGAGTGAAGCCTCTCGAATATCGGTTCCGTCGATGGTAATGGCTCCCTGATCGACGTCGTAAAAGCGGGGCAGCAAATCGACGAGCGTACTCTTGCCTGATCCCGACTGTCCCACGAGAGCGATCGTTTTGCCTTTCTCGATTCGCAGATTGATTCCTTTCAATACCCAATCGTGCTGGTAACGGAACCAGACATCGCGATATTCGATGGCATCGTTGAGGGTGACCGGTTTCGTTACGGCCGGCGAGACGATATTCGATTCCGCTTTCAGTATCTTGTCGACGCGTTCTACCGAGGCAAGCCCTTTCTGTATGGCGTAAGCCGATTTGCTCAGGTCTTTGGCAGGATTGATAATGCTGTAAAAAATCACTAAATAATAAATAAAGGTAGGCGCATCGATGGGACTGTTGTTGCCGAGGATCAGAGTTCCTCCGTACCAAAGAATCACGACGATCGTGGCTGTACCGAGAAACTCGCTCATCGGATGGGCCAGTTGTTGACGGCGATAGATCCGGTTCGTCGTGCGTCGATACGTTTCGTTTTGTGCCTCGAAGCGTCGCTGTATTTTTTTCTCCGCATTGAACGCCTTGATGATGCGTAATCCGCTGAGCGTTTCTTCGATCTGACTCATCAACGCGCCCCATTGCGACTGGCCGAGCAAGGATTTCTTTTTCAGTTTCTTCCCGACCTGTCCCATCACGTATCCCGCAACAGGCAGCAGGATAAACACAAATGCCGTGAGCTGCCAGCTGATGATCAGCATGGCCGAGAGGTAGATCAGAATCAGGATCGGGTTTTTGAACAGCATATCGAGCGAACTCATGATCGAGGTCTCAATTTCGTTCACATCGCCCGATACACGGGCGATGATATCGCCCTTGCGTTCTTCGGAAAAGAAGCCGAGCGGTAGCTCTGTAATTTTCTGATTGATCTGATTTCGTACGTCGCGCACCACTCCCGTACGAATGGGGATCATGGTGTAAAATGCCATGTACATGGCCAATACCTTAAGCAACGTCATCACGATCAGCGCGACTCCCAGCATGATGAGCGCGGACGAGCTGCCGTAAACCTCGATCAGTCGGTTGACATACCAGTAAAAGTTGTTTTGTGCCGCTTCGGGCAATGTCTTCCACGATTCCCACGACGAAGGACGGAAGGTCCACTCCATGAAAGAATAAACGCGGTCGTCCATCTTAAAGAGGATTTTCAGAATCGGGATAATCAATGCGAACGAGAATACATTCAGAATGGCCGAGAGTACGTTAAACACAATGTTAAGTACCATATATCGCTTATACGGTGGTACGAATCGCTTGAGTACACGAAAAAAATCCTTCATTCCATATCGTTTATATGACGGCAAAGATAAGGCAAGTCGATAGCAAAAACAAAAGTTTTTCAAGCCTGCTATTCGACATGGTTTTACATCGTCAAAAATGATGTGGCTGTTTTCGTAAAATATTCAAGGCTGACGCATTAAATATTGTGTGGTCATTAGTTGTTGGAGCTTCATTCGAGCACGTTTCTTCTGAATACGAGGGATTGAGGACTTTATGTTGGTCTTCAGTCGCTCTATAATGAGTAAATTGATCTTTTGAATGATATCCATAATCTGCGCCACATTCTTCGTTCTCTTGTGCGAGGCATCGTGTCCGAAATAGACATCCAAACAGTGGTGCAAGCTATTCTCTATCGCCCAATGCCCACGAATAGCCTGTTTCAATCCAGATTCCGCAATAGAACAAATTAAGAATGAATTTCATTCAGGCCTTCAGCCCTGCGAACAAGGTCCGGATGTCGATCCCC
>NZ_JAUMYS010000078.1 GCF_030528505.1 Tannerella sp. | reverse complement strand
AAAAAGGTCACTCGTGTTACCGAAAAGGTTACTCGTGTGTCCTGAAAGCTGACCACTGACCACTGACCACTAAAACGATCTACGTCCGGTGAAACCGGGTACCGTCGGCCTGTGCGGTCGGCATGACCAGCAGGTCTTGTACGTTCACGTGGGGCGGTTGTGAGAGGGCGTAGGAGACGGCCGAAGCAATATCGTCGGCCGTGAGGGGGCGGAAGCCTTCGTAGACTTGGTCGGCGCGACATTGGTCGCCCTTGAAGCGCACGACCGAAAATTCCGTTTCCACCGCTCCGGGGCAGATTTGCGTAACCCGGATGCCGTAGGTCAGCAAATCCATCCGCATGCCTTTGCTCAAGGCATCGACGGCATGTTTCGTGGCGCAGTAGACGGCGCCTCGCGGATAAACGCCTTTCCCCGCGATGGAACCGATGTTGATGATATGTCCCGACCGGCGCGAGACCATACCCGGCGCAATGGCGCGGGTGACATACAGCAGCCCCTTGATATTCGTGTCGATCATGCGCTCCCAGTCGTCGACCACGCCTTCGTGCAACGGTTCCAGCCCGACGGCCAGCCCGGCGTTGTTGATCAGCACATCGACCGTTTGCCATTCGGAGGGCAATTGCGCGACGGCGGTCTGTACCTCGTCGTACCTCCGCACGTCGAAGCAAAGCGTATGCACCTTGCAGCCGTACTGTTGTGTCAGTTCGTTTTTCAGCGCTTCGAGTCGTTCGTTGCGTCGTCCCGTCAGAATCAGGTTATACTTCTCTTGTGCCAGTCGCACGGCCGTAGCCCGGCCAATGCCCGACGTAGCTCCCGTAATCCATACTGTTCGCGTCATGATATCGTTCGTTTTTAATTTCTACTTGGCGCAAAAGTACGAAAAAAACGCCGGTCTGCGCACCGTCGCCCCGACGGTGAGAATTTTTTGCGGGGGAGGAGGGGATTTGTTGTATCTTTGTGGTTGATTCGGCCGCGCGTGACGGGCGACGGATATTACGAAAGCGTTGTGACCGACCCCGACAGCAACCGGATCGAAATCACTATATAATAATATAATGTATGTCGACCTTACTGTTTTGGATGACCTTGCTGCCGGTCGTGTTCATGTTGCACGACTTTGAAGAAATCATTATGTTTCGTCCGTGGCTGAGGCGAAACCGCCACGAGTTGAAAGCGCGTTTCCCCCGATTCGAGGCTTTTCTGACGCGGCGCGGTCTGTTCGACTATTCGACTTCGGCTTTTGCCGTGGCCGTTTGTCATGAGTTCGTGTTGCTTTCGGTCGTAAGCTACGGGGCGCTCTACGCCGGTGCTTACGGGTGGTGGTTCGCCGCTTTTATGGCTTTCTTTCTTCATCTGTTTGTGCATGTCGGGCAGTGGATCGTTTATCGCAAATATGTGCCGGTAATCGTTACGTCCGTCCTCTCGTTGCCGTATGGTTTCTATACGTTGGGGCTGTTTATCGAGGCTGCCTGGTTGTCTGTTTCGGAAATGATCGGGTGGTCGGTCGTCGGGCTCGTCGCGATGGCGTTAAGCTTTCCGGCGGCGTTCTTTTGGGCGTCGAAGTTCGATGCGTTCGAGCGGTCGAAAAAAACGAGCGGGCAACTGACCGATATCGACGGCCTGTAAAGTCTTTCTGCTCGATAGACTTACGCGGGGCGGAACGTTACCCCATACGGCTGACTTTTTTCAGTCGTTCTTCGTCGATGATTTTGATTTTGCGACCGTCCAGCGCGATGATATGTTCGGTCACGAACGTGGAGAGAGTACGGATGGCATTCGAAGTCGTCATGTTTGAGAGATTCGCCAAGTCTTCGCGCGAGAGGTAAATGCTGATTGTCGCACCGTCTTCTTCGAGGCCGTAATTATCTTTGAGGAAAAGCAGCGACTCGGCCAGACGTCCGCGGATATGCTTCTGCGTCAGATTGACCGTCCGCTCGTCGGCGATTCCCAAATCGATGGAAAGTTGCCGGATGAAGAACATGCCCAACTTGAAATTGGCACGAATCAGGGACTCGACGACCGTCATCGGAATGATACACACGGTCGAGGCTTCGAAAGCCGAAGCATTCGTCAGGTACGGCTCCTGTGCGAAATAGGCGCGGTAAGCAAAATACTGGATCGGCTTGATTACCCGGATAATCTGGCTGCGTCCGCCCACTCCTTGTTTAGAGATTTTCACTTTCCCTTTCAGCACGCACATCATGTCTTTGGGCTCATCGCCTTCACAGTAAATCATTTCGTTACGTTTGAAATGCTGAATCGTCGAATTAGCTTTCAAGACCTCCCGTTCCTGCTCGGTCAAAACCCTCCAAACTTCTGCTAAACTTGCGGATATATCAAATTCTTTTTTCCCCGATTTGCCCACTTCTGTTTTATAACATACTTTTTGAGCACAAATATAAAACATATTTTTGAGATGCAAAAACAATCCCTGATTTACAGATTGGCTCTTGGAATCTTCTCTTAACTTTGCTTTTCGTGACAGCCATGCGGCGGAAGCCGCATAAAGCTGGCCGAACTTTTTTTCGCGGATGAATAGTCGCCGCCGGAAACGTGTAGAAATGTGGTTTTTCCGTATGGAAAAAACGTTCGTCAGTGCCCTTTTTCAGATGTGAAGAAGCGTTATTTTTTTGTAAGTCTTTGATCCTCGCGAAAAAGTATCTATTTTTGTGGCCGTAAATAGAATGACAAACCAAATGAAAAAGACTTTATTATTTGTCGTTGCCGTGGCATGTTGTGCGGCCTCGACCATGGCGCAGGATGCGCCTAAAGATACGTCGTATTGGAAGAAAAGCGGTTCGACCTCGTTGACGTTCGGGCAAACCTCGTTCACCAACTGGGCGTCCGGAGGGAATAACTCCGTATCGGTACTGGCCTCGTTTGCCGGAAAACTGAGTTACGAAAAAGGCCCCTGGATGTGGGACAACTCGGCCGATTTGGGCTACGGACTCTCGTATCAGGGAAGTGAACAGACGAAAAACGACGACCATATCAATCTGGCTACACGCCTGGGATATAAGGCTTCCTCGCTGTGGGCATACGCTGCGGAACTGAGCTTTAAGTCGCAGTTCTATGACGGGTACAGCAAATACCCGGTCGAGAGCGGAGCGAAATACATCTCCAAGTTCATGGCGCCGGGTTACTTGATCGGCTCGATCGGTATGAGTTATACGCATCCGAAAGAAGATTTTAAGGTGTTGCTTTCGCCCGTGTCGGAAAAGATGACGTTTGTAACCGACCGTCGCCTCTCGGACGAAGGGGCGTACGGGGTAGAGCCCGGCAAAAAGGTTTTTGCCGAATTCGGGGCGCTCGCTAAAGCCACGTATTCGAAGAAGTTTACGGAAAACGTGCTGTTCGGTACCGAACTGCTGCTGACGTCGGCCTACCAGACTTTCGGGAACGTCGATGTGGATTGGAGACTCTCGCTCGACTGGAAACTGAATAAGTATTTTACGTTTAAGGCCAACACATATCTGCTGTATGACGACGATATCAAGTTTGTCGACAAAGACGGCACCAAAAAAGGCCCGCGTGTTCAGTTCAAGGAAGTAATCGGTTTGGGATTCGGTTATATCTTCTAAGAAAAGAGACGCGTCATAGCGTATGACAAGAGAAAGAGGGTGTGTCAAAATGCAATGTTTGGGCACACCCTCTTTAGGTGTGTAAGAATGGGTAAAAAGCAAGGCGCTAAGGATGAGGGTGAGGGAGCATACTAAGGTATGTGACCGAGCTCTCATTCCGCAAGCAACGAAGCAGTTTGCCCGTTATGACACATCGCCTATTTTTTTCCATTCGTCACAAAGCGGAGGCATGCCGGAGAGGAGGAGATCCGCGCCCGCGTCGAGGAGCAGCAAAACCTTTCGTAATCAATAGAGAGATTCCAGCCTGCAACGGAAGCTGTCGCTTAGAGTCAGTTTCTTGTTCTTTGATACTACCTGTATTTCGTTTTCTCCCTCCTGTAACGCTACATTTTGCCATTCCAGAACTGCATATCCGTCGGGTTTTGCTTTTCCGTAACTTTGACCGTTTACGAATAATTCCGCTTCGGGTTGGTTGGTGAATGCAACGATTGTCTGGGTGCGTCGGTGGCGTGTCGTATGTCGCCGGCCGGCCAAATAAAGCACCGGTTCTTCTTTGTTCCAGTTTGCTTTGTAGAAGTAGAAAGCATCTTTGCGTATCTTCCGATCGAAAGTGACTAACCCTTTGTCGTTGATTCCGGGGCGATCGCCTTCCGTCCGGTGCGCGGCGCCGAAGTCGAACATATTCCATACGAAGCTTCCCCATAAGTACGGACGGGCGGCAATCGTTTTCCAGTTTTCTGCATGATAATACGTCTGCCAGTTTTCGGGATGCCACCAGCCGGTCGGTTCCGGTTTTTTTAGCGAGTCTTGCTGATGGTAAATACTGGCTCCGGCTCCGTATTCACTGACGGCGATACGCAGTTCCGGGTATTTCTTATGAGTCTCGTCCAGCCATTTTCCCATATCGGACGGAGTGCCGCCATACCATCCGTCGTACCGGTTCCACGCGATGACATCCGTAATGAAATTCATCGGTTCGGTTGCCGGTCTGTTACTGGCTGCCGTAGTCAGTCGGGTCCTATCTTCTTGCTTCGCTACTTTGTTTAGTTCTTTAACATATTCCGTCGGATCATCGCCGGCTTGGGTCAATTCGTTGAAAAGTCCCCACACGCAGATAGAGGGATGATTATAGTGCTGGCGTATAAGTTCTTTGAGCTGTTCTTTTCCATTGTTGCGGAAAGCGGGGAGGTTTACAAACCCTTTGTCCATGTATCCACCCGGGCCAACAAAAGGTATTTCTGCCCATACGATCATGCCGTATTGATCCATCAGGTCGTAGAAACAAGTCGCCTGCGGATAGTGTGCCAGACGAACGGCATTGACACCCATTTCTGCCATCATTGCCGCATCTTCTTCATGATGTCGCAAGTGCAGCGCGTTGCCGATTTCGCTTCGGTCCTGATGGCGGCATACCCCGCGAAGAGGCAGATGCTTGCCGTTGAGGAAAAAGCCCAGATTAGGGTCGATCCGGTAAAAACGAAGTCCTAAAGGTTGGGTGACTTTGTCGATTACGTGTCCGTCTCGTACAAGAGTCACTTCCGCCTGATAGAGAAAAGGGGCTTGACGCCCGTTCCACAAACGCGGATTTACTATTTCGCAGACAAGCCGTTGCTGTGTATCCGAATTTCCGGAAAGAGAGAATCTTTCTTTTCTCTCCGTCACGGCTTTTTTCCCGTTCCGCACGCATATCCTGAGTTCAATCTCCTGAGCTTTATTGCTCCCGTTAGATACCTCTATCAACGCTTCTATTCTGGCATATTTATGGCTTACACTGTCTTGTATCAACCGTACACCCGGAGAGGCATAGTCTAATGGAGAAATACATATTTTGTCTGTAATCAGTAGATGTACGTCGCGGTAAATACCTCCATAAAAGTTAAAATCGCCGACCAGAGGCATGACGTCTAATTGTTCGCCGTTGTTTACTCTCACCAGAATGGAATTTTCTTTTCCGTACTCCACTTTTCCGGTAATTTCGAAGATAAAAGCTCCGTATCCTCCTCGGTGTTCGCCCACGTGGAGATTATTTATGAATAGATTGGCAACGCTATTGACCCCTTCGAAGCGGAGAAACAGGCGTTTGCCCTGCCATTCGGAACGGATAAACAGTTTCTTTTCGTAATTACCGATTCCGCGTTTATAATCGGGTTTACCGGATAAAGCGTCTTGTGCATTCCATGTGTGGGGTAGATCGACCCGTACTGCCGTATTTTTCTGTACCTGATGGGAAAAACGGAAGTTCCAATCGTCATTCAATAAAATATCCTGTCGTTGCGCAAATGCCGGCATACAACAACATATTAAAAAGACAACCGGTGTGAAATAATTGCGTAGTACGATTTTTATTTTCATAGTGCTGTTTTTCTGATTGTTCGTTGTGAATATATATGTTAGCTCTTAACAATGATTTATCAATCTTTCCTGTAGTTTGTCTGAGACGGATTCAAGCGTGCTTAACGGCTCGCTTCCCTTATTTTTTGCCATTCGTCGCAAAGCGCCGACATGCCGGAGAGGAGGATATCCGCGCCGGCGTCGAGCAGTAACGAGTCGGGTAGGGGACCGGTATTGACGGCAATGGTGAAGATTCCTGCGGCATGAGCCGCCTCGACACCCAACGGCGCATTTTCTACGACAAAGGCTTCCCAAGGTTGCAGACCTCCTTTTTCCAAGGCCATCAGGTAAGGTTCGGGGTCGGGCTTTCCGCGTTTCACATCGGCGGCGGTGACCATTCGTTCTCGTGCGAAGATGTTCGGAAAGTGCGTGTTCAGTCGTTCGAAAAGAGAGGCTTGTCCCGATCCGGTGACAATCATCGGCGTCAACCCGTCGCGCACCACTTTTTGCAGCAGCTCGTAGCTTCCGGACATCGGTCGGACGGGAGGGCAGGCATTGAAGGCTTCCGTCTTTTCCCGATAGATGGCTTGGATCTCTTCGGAGCTGACGGACGTACCTTGCCGGCGGCAGACAAGTTCGATGGTACTGTCGCCTGTGCGTCCTTCGTGCAGGTAGACTTCCTGCTCGGAGAGGTAGAGTCCGTGGCGTTTCATCGTCTCGCTCCATGCGACTGCATGGTTCGGCATTGAGTCGTAAAGTACGCCGTCCATATCGAAAAGTATTGCTTTCAGTTCGATGCGTTCATATCGGGTGGCGGATAGAAAGGCCTCGACGGCCTGTTTGTATGTATTCATTTGTTTGCGTTTAAAATACGGGCTGGAGGAAGCGTGCTTAGCTTTCGTTGCCGATCATTGATTTGAGACGGTTGATATAAGCCATTCGGGCTTCGAGACTGTCGTCGGCCGAGGGTGCCCAGGGCGCCAGATTGTCGGGGGTAAGCGGAGCGAAAGGGCCTTGTTTGATTTCGTAAATCACCGTCCCGGACTCCAGTACCACTAATCCGTGCCAGATGCCGGCCGGTATCTCTCCGCCGTAACACCCCTTCCGTGGGTCGAGGATAAAAGTATCGGTCACCTTCCCGCAGTCGTCGAAGAGGAACAGAGCCACTTTGCCGCGCAGCAGGATGAAGACCTCGGTTTTGTCGGGGTTCAAGTGACGATGCGGACGCAGATACGTATCCGGCTCCATGGCGTTCAGCAAACGGTTGACCGGGTCGTCGAGTGTCTCGTGAAAGTTGTAATTCATACGCAGACGGGGCGATTGTTTGGCTCTCTCGGTCGTCTCGTCCAGCAGTTTTTGATCAATCAGTTTCATCTTTTGCAATATAACGTGAAGGTGTCTTGTGCGTGTACCCCAAAACGGTTACGGTTTATATTTCGATTTCGTCAGGATATCCTGCGCGTTGTTGTGTGTCATCAGTTCGGCTACGGAAACTTTCGTTCTTTCCATGTATCGTATGACAATCTGCCAGCCGATCCACGTGCCGAGGTTACCCGGCGCCTCGTCTGCAATAAAAGACGACGGCCGTTCCAGAAAATATTTTGATGTCGTCACACGGTCGGGCGTGTAGAGCTGTTTGCGTTCGATGATTTGCTTCCACAATCGCGACTCATTTTCTTTACACCACTGATATTCTTCGGAAGTGTACTTCATCCATACTTCCGGAATAACTTGCGAAAAAGCCTGATGGACGACGTATTTGATTTTTCCCTCATAAATCATCCGGTCGAGCAGAACTTTATCGTTGCCCTTGAACGGATATTCGGACATCAGCCATGCCGTCAGATAATCGGGTACGACATAGTCCGGTGTCATGCCCCGCCGCTGGTAAGCATCGAAGTAGTCCCCGTACAGCGGATAATCCGCTCCCAGATATTTGTCGATCGAGATGGAGAGGAGGCTGTCGTCGACAAGCACGTTCTGGAACAGTCCGGAGACATGCATATAGACGACCGGCATTTGCTTATCCGGAAATTGCTCCCGCATATAGCCGAAAGCATGTCCGAGATCGCTTTCGATACGTTCTTCCGTCTCGTATTTGGCCAGCGCGTCCCGATAGAGCTTGTTCAGGTTCGGCTCGGAATAGTAATTGACGAGGCGGTCGAAAAACTCGTCCGACTGCGTTTCCGGATCGTTGAACAGACTAAGTCCGAGCACTCGGAACATCTGCGGATAAGAGTCTGCCAGAACATGCTGTCGTTCGGGGTTATCGACAAGAATCAGCTGAAACAGGTCTTTATCGAAACGACGGATAGGCATCGGTTCGTATGACGTTTGTTTGCCGCTCAGCATCCCGCATCCGTTGCATCCCGTCAGATGGATGAGTGTCCAGCAGAGGATCAGGAGCTTATTTTTCATCGGTGCGTTCATTTATTTCTTCAATAATACGGTAATCTGCAACGAGAGATCGAAAAAGATCATCTTTGCATTTCCGTTTTGCGAGATATGCCTTTCGGCGTCGGCCAGTTCGCGGATCAGATCAAAGACGTTCCGTTCGTTGACAAAGGGGGAGAAGCGTACGGAAAAAGCGGCTTCGTTGGACTTCATATAATTCAGGTCGTCGCTCCGGAAACGGTAGACGAAGTTCTCGCGAATCAGGTGCTGGCAGTAGTTGAGGAAACTTTTCTGCTTTTCACGTGTCATAGTTGACAGTTCCTCCGCCATATTTTTCATTTCCTTTACGTTTCTGGCCCATGAGTTTCGCATCATCCGGATGAAGATCTCCAGAAACAGATCGCTTTCTTGTTCCGTGCTGAGGATCTTTTCGGCTTTCAGCATGTCGCCGTGCGCCAGATGTGCGATCTGCCGTGCCGCTTCCGGCTCCAGATGATACCGTTGTATGAGCGCTTCGGTGAGTGCTTCGGCGGCAATCGGTCGGACGTTCAGTCGCTGTGTACGCGACAGAATCGTGCCGAGTATCTGTTCCGGCGTGTTCGAGACCATCAGGATGACGGTGTTCTGCGGCGGTTCTTCAATTATTTTCAGCAACTTGTTTGCGCAGGCTATGTTCATGCGTTCGGGCATCCAGATCAGTAATATCCGGTATTCGGCCTCGTATATTTTCAGACTCGTTTTACGCAGAATTTGGTCGCTCTCTTCGGTATAAATCATCGCTTGCTTATTGCCCGCTTCGATTTGGTCGAGCCACATGTCGAGATCAACATACACGTGGTTTTTCAGAAAATCGTACCATTCGGGCAGATAATCGTCGCAAACGCTCTTTTTGCGTTCTTTAGCGGCTATTATCGGGAAGACGAAGTGCAGGTCGGGATGTGCAAGCTCGTTATATTGCAGGCATGATTTACATTGGCCGCACGCATCGGTCTCCGACCGGTCGGTGCAGTTCAGGTAACGGGCGTAGGCCAGCGCCAGCGGAAACGTTCCGGCACCGGGTGGCCCGCAAAACAACTGCGCGTGTGCCACGACGCTTTTTCGCGCCGTCTCGGTCAGTTGTTTTTTCAGCTCTTCTTGTCCGACAATATCCTTAAAGAACATGATCAGGGCGTTATGAAGTCGGATTCCTGAAACCGGGTCACTTCCGTTTCCCAGCGTTCTTTTACGAACCGGCAGTGGTCGGGATGTGCCGTATAAGCATCGAACTCGGCCTGACTGTCGAATTTCATCAGAAAGCCGTACGTGTAGTCGTTCTTGGGACTGCACTGACGGAGGGCCTGGAAGTTACGCACGCCGGGGATGGCTGTCAGAATCCGGGTACCGTCTTCCAGAAACTTTTTCGCTTCGGGGGAACTTGCCGGATGTTTCAGGTCGAAAATGACCGTATGGAGAATTTCACCGGTTTGGAGAGAGCTGTCTTTCGAGGGTGCGTCGCTGCATCCGGCTACGACGCCGCCTGCTACAGCTGCCACGGTTATATGACCGGTACGACGGATAAAGTTTCTTCGTTTCATATCGAATGATTTAGCTTGAATAGATCGTTTATAATTCGCTGTAAATATTATAATGTATAAAAGTCCCGCTTAATAAACTGCCCGGGCTACTTGCCGTACGCTATCGGACGCCATAAACGAATAGAAATGAATGCTCGGCACGCCGCGCGCCATCAGGTCGCGACATTGTGCGATGCTCCATTCTATGCCGACGGCTTTGGCCTCGTCGTCGTTTTTACACTGACAGAGGGCTTGGGTCAGCGGTTCGGGGAAGGTGCAATGGAAAATCTTCGGGATCACCGTCAGCTGATCTTTGAAAACGATCGGCTTAATACCCGGAATGATGGGAACGGTTACTCCTTCGGCACGCATCCGTGCGACGAAGGCATCGTATTTGTCGTTGTCGAAGAACATTTGTGTAACCAGATATTCGGCTCCGTTTTCTACTTTCATTTTGGCGTACCGGATGTCTGACTCCATCGACAGGGCTTCTTCGTGCATCTCCGGATAACAAGCCATCCCGTACGAGAACGGCGTTTCGATGTCTTCGATCCGAGACCCGTCGAGGGCAATGCCGCGATTGAAATCGTTCACCTGATCTTGCAGATCGGTCGCATGATCGTGATACAGTTCCGGATCTTTCGTCAGATCGAGTCGTTTCACGTCGCCGCGCAGCAGTAGCAGATTGTTCACGCCGAGGAAATTCAGGTCGATCAGACCGTATTCCGTTTCGTCCTTTGTGAAGCCCTTGCATACGAGATGCGGGACGGCCGTGATCCCGTATTTGTTCTGAATGGCCGAGGCGATGGCCACCGAGCCGGGACGTTTGCGCAGATGGACCGTTCGGATAGACCCGTCCGGTTCTTCTCGCTGAATCACTTCGCTGTGATGAGAAGTGATGTTAATGTATTTCGGGTCGAATTCTCGCAGTTTATCGATGACTTGATATACGCTCTGAATGCTGTTGCCTTTTAGCGGCGGAAGAATCTCGAACGAGAAAGCCGTACGTTCGCTGTTTTTTATTAAATCAATGACTGTCTTCATAATGTTGTTAAAACGGGCGCTTCGATTCTTTCCATCGATCACCCGGTTCTGTTTTTTGCGTGCAAATTTAGCCAAAAAGCACGACATTCTGCATCGGTAGGCTAAAAAGCCTCCTCCTTATGCCGCCGGTCAATCCCGATGAGGGCCGGCTTTCCGATAATCTTTGCAGTGATGTTTTTTATCTTTCATGACCTCTTTCAGTTGGCAACCGGTGCATTTGTCGCAAGGCGACACATTGCTGCCGGATAGGATGTTATACAATTTCCATCCGGCTATTCCGAAGGCTGCGATGCCGATGAGGATGACTGCGATTTCTTGCCACATGACGAATTAAGTGAATAGATACCGGCCGGATTGTTCGAGGCGTCTGAACATCTTCCGGCGTCGGAAGTGAAACAACAGGGCGGCGATGCTCAGCCCGAAAATAAATCCGCCCCACACGCCAACCGCCCCGAAGCCGAATACGAAGCCGAGCAGGTAACTGCATGGGAGATTGATACAGAGGTAGGCGATAAAGGCGTAAACCATCACGATTCTGACGTCGGTAAGACCTCGCAAGATGCCGGCGCCGACGGTTTGCAATCCGTCCGACACCTGAAAGATACCGGCCATGATGAGCAACTGTCCGCCGATGTCGATCACGGCCAGATCGGACGAGAAAGCGCCTGCTATTTCGTGACGGAACACGATCAGCAGTGTCCCGGCGATGGCATTGTAGACGAGGCAGAGGTGCATGGAAGCGTTCCCGGCCATACGTGCCGCACGCAGGTCACGCATCCCGATCTGGTGGCTTACGCGCACCGTCGTGGCCGAACCGATTCCGAGCACAATCATATACGTCAGGTGTGACATGTTCTGGGCAATCTGATGCCCCGCCTGAGGCGTGGCCCCGAGCCATCCGACCATGATGGCCGAGAGGGCGAAGGCCAGTACTTCGAGCAGCATGTGCGCCGCGATGGGGGCGCCTACTTTGACGAGCTCCCATAGGCGTTTCCAACTGAACAACTTCCACCGGAAAGCCCGAAAATAATCCCACCATACGTTACGCGTTCGCATGGCGATGACGAACAGGACGGGCATAATCAGCCGAGAGATCAGGGTGGAGACGCCCGCGCCCAATACGCCAAGTTCGGGAAAGCCCCATTTCCCGAAGATCAGCGCGTAGTTGAGGACGATGTTGATCACGTTCGAAACGATGGTAATGACCATCGCGACCCATGTGTTTCCCATACCTTCCATAAACTGCTTGACCGCGAAGAAATACAGAAACGGAACGAGACTGAGCGTAAGGCTGTGGAAATAGGGAATGGCGCACTCGACCACGGCTTTGTCCTGACCCATGTAGGGCATCAGATACGTCGTTCCGTACAGCAGACCGCATGTGAAGAGCGCCGACAGCGTGGCCAGCGTCAGCGAGTTCTGGAAAAGCTCCGTCGTCCGTGCGCGATGGTGCTGTACATAGGCTATCCCCACCAACGGAGTCAGCCCCATCAGTATGCCGATGGAAAAGATAAATCCGATGATGAATACGGACGAAGCGAATGCGATGGAAGCCAGGGGTATCGTCCCAAGCTGTCCGACCATCAACGTGTCGACCAGTTGCACGATCGCTCCGCCGAGCTGTGTGAACACAATCGGTAACGCCACGTTGAGATTGCGCTTATAAAAGGGTAAGTATGTACTTAGTTGGTAAGCCATCGGACGGCCGGTTTGCTTTTTTAGTGCACAAAGGTACGGATTTTTTCTTCAGTGTTCAGCCCTTGCGGGCGTTGAGGTGTTGAATTGTTTAGTTGTTGAGTCGTTAAAATGTTGAGTTGTTGAGTTGTTGAGCTGTTGGCTGACCGCTGAATACTGAATACTGTTGGCTGCCGATTAATTCAGGCTTACAGCCCTCTGGCGGGGTACGGGCATCGATCCCCCACCCTTGCGGGATGGGGCTGAAATAAAGCGGGCTTTCAGCCCTTATGCCCCTTGCGGGCGTAAATTAATGGTCAATTGTCATGCCCTTTGGGCGTTGAGGTGTTTGTTTGTTGAGTCGTTGAAGTGTTGAGTCGTTG